>JAGKSZ010000093.1 GCA_018991295.1 Porphyrobacter sp.
GACCTGAGCAAAGAACAGCCAGCTCAGCCCCAAGACCGCCACCAACGCGCTGACGAGATAATCCCACGGCCCGGCATCGAAAAACGGCAGGCGTCCCCAAAACCACAGCCAGAACCACGCAACCGGCACATGCAGCAGGTAAATCGCGTAGCTGACATCGCCCGCACGGTCGATGAACGCAGGCGCAGGCACCGCCAGCGGGCCGGCAAGCACCGCAAAGGCCAGCAGGAAGGCGGGCAGCGCGCACCATAGCAGCACATCAAAGCCCATCGCCTCGACCTCTGCCGGCACAGGCACGCTTGCCAGCACCGGCACGATTGCCAGCAGCGCCAGCCACCGGATCGCAGGCGGTGCCCGCCCGCCGCCCTCGCGCCACAGCGCCAGCCCCGCGCCGACAAGGAACATCAGCGAAATCGGCCGGGTCGCAACGAACAGGATCGCATTGTCAGGCGGCACCCAGAACCCGGCGATCACCATCGCGCCAAGCACGGCTGCCACTGCCATCAGCGCCGCCTCGCGCCGCCAGCTGACAAACAGTCCGAACCAGAAATAGAACACCATTTCGTAGAACAGCGTCCAGCCAACCCACAGGAACGGCACGGGCCGCAGGCCGCCGCCCTCGGGCCAAAAGGGGATCAGCAGCAATGACCGCAGCAGGCCAGGCCCATCGATAGGGGTCGGGAACAACGTCAGGAAGATCAGCGCCATGATGCCGCTGGCGATCCAGTATGGCGGCATGACCCGGGTAAACCGCCGGGTCCAGAACACTCGCCGCGCTCCGGCCCGCCCGAAAAAGTCGCGCGAGGAGACCACCATCACGTAGCCCGAGACAATAAAGAACACCATGACAGCGGCGTGCCCGATCTGGCCATTGTCCGCCGCAATGCCCAGCCCGCTGCCGATGTGATCGGCAAAGGCAAAGGCAATATGGCCGGTCACAACAACGAGCGCGGGGAGCACCCGGAGCAACTGGATCGCGACAATCTTGCTGCCTGCTTCCTGCTGCTCGTCCAAACCGTTTTGCCCCATCACCGCGCGCGCTGCCGCGTGCGAAAGGGCGATAGGGCTAAACCGTCTCGACCGTCAAATTGCCATTGGTGAAGACGCAGATATCGGCGGCGACCGCCATCGCCTTTCGCGCGATAGTTTCGGCATCGCTTTCATAATCGGCCAGCGCCCGCGCAGCGGCGAGTGCAAAGTTGCCGCCCGATCCGATCGCGGCAATATCGCCGATGGGTTCAAGCACATCGCCATTGCCGGTCAGCACCAGCAGCGTGTCCTTGTCAGCCACGATCATCAGCGCCTCAAGATTGCGCAGATACTTGTCGGTGCGCCAGTCCTTGGCGAGTTCCACCGAAGCGCGCATCAGCTGGCCGGAATACTGCTCCAGCTTCTTTTCCAGCCGTTCGAACAAGGTGAAGGCATCCGCCGTCGCCCCGGCGAACCCGGCAATCACACTGCCATCACCGATACGGCGCACCTTGCGGGCGTTGGGCTTCATCACGGTGTTGCCCATCGACACCTGCCCGTCACCGGCGATGACCGTGGTGCCGCCGCGGCGGACGCCGATGATGGTGGTGCCGTGCCATTGCACAAGGCCGTGGGCTGAAGGGTCGCTGCTCATGCGCGCCAATATGGAGCGCCTGGGCAGGCGTTCAAGTTACTGACCGTTCGGCCCGCCGCCCGGCGCACCGCCGGCGCCGGCGCCGCCGACCTGGCCGATATTGCCGAACAGGTCTTCAAGGAAGCCGCGCTCCCGGCCCAGGGTCGGCGTCTTGTTGCCGTTGGGATCGAGATAGACCACTGGCTCGGGCCCGCTGCGCTTCACTTCGGCAACCCGGCCATTGGCATCGAAAGTCACCGCCAGCACCGAATGCTCTTTGATGCGCGGGCGGTTGAACGGGCGCTGGCCGGTGATCGAGGACACATAATACCACGTCGGATTGCCGAACTGGCTGGTAAAGGTCGGGCGGCCCAGCGTGCCTTCCACCGATTGCTGATTGTCGATCCTGGGCTGGATCAGCGCGGTAAGCGTCGGATCGACGATATAGCCGCGCGATTCGCGGATCGCGGAACAGGCGGGCAGTAGCATCGTCGCCGCCGCGAGCAGCACCGCCGCGCGCGCCTTGCGAGTGCCGATCATGCGCTTGCCGAAAATCATCGCGCCTGCCTTTTCCATCTGCGCCAAACCGTGTCCGTCCCGTATCCATTCGCGCATGATGCGCCACTTGTCCCTTGGGCGAGGTGCTTTAAGGGTCTAGGGGCGCGCTGGCAACGCACCAAGTGGCAAAGCGGTGGGCGAGCGGGGTTGAACCTTGCTTGAACGCATCCGCGCCTTGTGCGTTGCCGTAGTGTGACGGGGCGCCTTGCCCTGTGTTCGAACGTGTTTTTCCGGCTTGCGAAAGGCCCTTTGCCCCATGTCCTTCCTCTCCCGTCTGCTCGGCACCGCCCCGGACCCGCGTGAGGGTGTGCGCCCGCTGTGGCACCGCGTGATCGAGCTGGCGCGGGACAGCGTCTATTACACCGATTGCCGCGTGGCGGATTCGATTGCAGGCCGCTTCGACATGATCACCCTTGTCTTGAGCAGCGTGATGGTGCGGCTCGAAGCGTCTGAAATGCGGGCGGAAAGCGCGCTTCTGGCGGAATTGTTCGTCGAGGATATGGACGGGCAGCTCAGGGAATTCGGGGTCAATGATGTGGTCGTGGGCAAGCGCATCGGCAAGCTGATGAGCGTGCTGGGCGGCAGGCTTGGGGCCTATCGCGGGGCGCTTAACGGGGGCGATCTGGACAAGCTGACCGCGGCGATTGCGCGCAATGTGACCTTTGCCGAAGGGGCCAATGAGGCCGCTTGTGCAAAGCAGGTGGCAGAGCGAATGATGAAGCTTTTTGAACGGCTTGGCCGCTTCTCTGATGCCGAAATGCTGAAAGCGAGCGCGATCTGGTGAGCGCGTCCCTGCCCCCTTCGGAACTGACCCGCATGGTCAAGACCCGCCCCCTGCCCGCAGGCCCGGTGGTGATCGAGGCAACCGAGGCCGAGCGCACCGCGCTGGCGGCGCGTTTCGGGCTGGGCGCGGTCGAGGCCTTGCGGGCGGACATCGCGCTCGAACAGCGCCCCCGCGCCATCCGGGCGACGGGGCGGCTGGTGGCGGCGATCCAGCAGCCCTGCGCGATCAGCGGAGAGGATTTCCCGGTCACCATCGATGAGGCCGTGGACCTCCGGTTTGTCGAGCAACATCAGCGCCCTGCCACAGATGACGAGGAAATCGAACTCGAAGCTGACGATTGCGACGAGATCGAATTTTCGGGCGATATGTTCGATCTGGGCGAGGCGGTGGCGCAGACGCTGGGCCTTGCCATTGATCCTTACGCCGAAGGCCCGGGTGCCGATGCCGCGAGACTGGCGGCCGGGATCGTGCAGGAGGGCGAACAGCTTGGCCCGCTTGCCGATCTGCTGAGCGGCCTCAAGAAGGATTAGGCCCGCCGCGAGGGCATCCCGCCGCAAGGGCGACCCTGTTTCACGTGAAACACCCCGCCAAAGCGGGTCTGGCGGGGGTCAGGCAAGGGTCTGGAGGGGGTCTGCGGGGGGTCTGGCGCGATGCGGCTCGCAGCGCGCACTTTTCCAACAACGATTTGGCCCAACAGCCATTAAGCGGCCCGGTGCAGGCCCGCAGGCTCAGAACGGGATATCGTCGTCGAGATCGTCGTAGCCGCCGCCCGCAGGTGCGCCGCCGCCCCCGAAACCACCCGCGCCGCCGCCAGCGCCGCCGCCCTGATCCCAGCTGCCGCCAGCGCCGCCGCCGCCCGAGCGACCACCGCCATAGCTGCCACCGCCACCGCCGCCCATACCGCCGCCGCCGCCCGCGCCATCAAGCATGGTCAGCGTGCCGCCGAGGCCCTGAATCACAATCTCGGTCGAGTAGCGGTCCTGCCCGTTCTGGTCCTGCCACTTGCGGGTCTGGAGCTTGCCTTCGACAAACACCTTGCTGCCCTTCTTGAGGTAGCGTTCGACCACGCTGACGAGGCCTTCGGAAAAGATCGCGACCGTGTGCCACTCGGTCTTTTCCTTGCGCTCACCGGTCTGGCGATCCTTCCACGTCTCGGACGTGGCGATGCGCAGGTTCGCAACCTTGCCGCCATTGTTGAAGGTGCGGATTTCCGGGTCGGCGCCCAGATTGCCGATCAGCATGACCTTGTTGAGCGAACCCGCCATCGAAATACCCTTCCCGTCAATATCTTGATCCCGCGTCGGCCAAGATGGCCTGCGAATCCGAGTCGAGGCAATAGGGCAGCGCAGCGCCGGACGCACCGGGGGCGGACGGCTTTTCACCGGCTGAGGACAAGTCCCTCCCCGTCCTGCAAGGATGAGAAGGTGGCAGACGCCGCAGGCGGCTGACGGAGGGGCGGGTGCGGGCGATGAGGAAAACCCCTCCGTCACCGCTGCGCGGTGCCTCCTCCCCATTGCAGCGCAACGGGGAGGGATATGAGGGGTCAGCCCGCTTCCCGATCAGCGCGCCGGGTAGCGCAAGCGGCCCAGAAACCGCGTCAGGCTCGGCAGTTCGCGGTCCTTGCCGAGGAACTGCGCCTTGGCCTTTTCGAACTTCATCACGCCATCGATGCGGCGTTCGAGGAAGGCGTGGGTATCGGCCTTGCCCTCCGAATCGTCGTTCACGAACACGGCGAGCGTGGCGCTGTAGATGCCCGCCAGAATGGCGCGCTTGGTGTAGTGGTTGTAATCGGTGGCGGTATCGCCGGCGAGCCGCCACATGATATCCGCCGAATGCCAGCCGAGCTTGAGGGCACGGCGCGCGTTCTGGGGCTGCGCCATCACGGCGAGCGCGCGGCGCACGGCTTCGTCGATATGCGCCACCGCCTCCAGCCGGAAAGCAACCAGCGTGCGGATGCGTTCGCGGATCTTGAGCGTGGCCAGCCGCTCGGCCGGCCACTCGGCCTCCATCGCCTGATCGACGCTGGCGATCCACGCTTCGATCATGTCCATCGGCTTGGCGCCCGGAAAGGCGAGCCGCGCAACATCCACATCGGCCCCCGCCATTTCCGCTGCCGCAATCAGCGCGGTCTCGTTCCAGCCATCAAAAATGGCAGACGCCGCGATATCGGGGGCGAGCGCGATGCGCAGTTCATCGAGCGTGAGGTCTGAAAAATCGGTCATGTCAGAAAGAAGGCCCGTAGTTCTTCTTGGTTCCCGCCGCCGCACGCTTGGCATCGGCTTCGGTGAATTCCTGCTTGAGCAGCGTGTTGCCGCTTTGCAGTTCCATGTAATTGCGCGCCGAGCGGCCCGAATTGTCGTTGCGGTCCGGGTCTGCGCCCTTGGCCAGCAGCAGCCGCACCAGCGCCACGTTGCGCGCATGGACCGCCGCGATCAACGGGGTTTCACCGGTCTGATCGGCAATATCGATGCTGGCGCCCTTGCGGATCAGCTCTTCGACCCCGTCGGTAAAGCTCAATGCCGTGGCCAGCTGCAGCGGGGTGATGCCCTTCTTGTTGCGGATGTTCGGATCAGCGCCGCGTTGCAGCAGAAAGCGCACCCACAACAGATCGCTGCGCTGCACCGCGATGTGCAGGCCGGTATCGCCGCTGGTGATATCGCGCGCGTTGACGATCTGGGTGCCGGGCTTGGACAGCATATCGGTGGCCACATCGCCATCGCGTTCCTTGACCGCTTCGAGGAACTTGTAGCCATCGGACTGGAACTGCGCGGCGGCAGGGGCGGCAAGGGCAAGCATGATCGCACTGGCAATCGCGCCCAGAACCCCTAACTTGCGCAAAACACCATGAGCCACGGTTTGATCCTTTCGCATTCCCTGCCACACATCATCCGTGTGGAAACGGCGCGGGGCTTTGAGCCGCAGCGCCTTTCGCAAGCGACCAGTTAGCAGAGCATGAACCGCATCAACAAGCCTTCCGCCGCACGTCTTTTGGCAATCGCAGGCGCGCTGGCGCTGGCAGGGTGCGGTGCGGGCGCGCCGCCCGCTGCCGACGCCCCGCTGGCAGGCGCTGCCATCGGCGGGGATTTCGCGCTGACAAACAGCAAGGGCCAGGCGGTGCGCTGGGGCGATTTTGCCGGCAAATACCGGATCGTCTATTTCGGCTACACCTACTGCCCCGATGTCTGCCCCACCGATATGCAGCGCGTGGCGCAGGGACTGAAGCAGCTCAAGGCCGCCGATCCGGCCAAGGCGGGCAAGATTGTGCCGATCTTCATCACCCTTGATCCCGAACGCGATACGCCCGCGGTGGTGGGCGAATTTGCCGCTGCGTTCTCCCCCGATATCATCGGGCTGACCGGCACGCGCGCGCAAATCGACGCTGCGGCCAAGGCGTTCCGGATTTTCCATTCCAAGGGCGAAGCGCAGCCGGGCGGCGGCTATCTCGTCGATCATTCCAATGTCGTCTATCTGTTCGGCCCCGATGGCGCACCGATCGCAACGCTTCCCAGCGACAAGGGGCCTGCCGCGGTGGCGGCGGAACTGGACCGATGGGTGAGCTGAGGGACCGCTTCTGGGAGCTGCCGCTGGGCGAGCTGACCCGGCCCGAATGGGAGGCGCTGTGCGACGGCTGCGGGCGCTGCTGCCTGCACAAGCTGGAGGATGAGGACACCGGCGAGGTGGTGGACACCAACATCGCCTGCCGCCTGCTCGATACCGGGACGGCGCAGTGCTCCGATTATCGCAACCGCAAGGCCTTTGTGCCCGATTGCCTGCGCCTGACCTTGCGGATTGTGGAGCAGGTCAGCTGGCTCCCGCAGACCTGCGCCTACCGCCTGCGTGCCGACGGGCGGGCGCTGCCGGGCTGGCATTATCTGATTTCGGGGGACCGCGATGCGGTGCGGCGTGCGGGCGTCTCGATCATCGGGCGGGTGGTGAACGAGGTCGATGCAGGGCCCATAGAGCATCATATCACTCAATGGCCCGCCCCCCGGCGCGACTGGGAGTCGCAGTCATGATCGATTGGCTGCGCGGTGCCTCGATCAAGCGGCCGCTCGATCCGGAAATCGAGATTGCCGGGGAACGCTTGCCGATCGTGCTCAAGCGGATGCGCACGGCGCGGCGGCTGACGCTGCGGCTGGCGCCCGATGGCAGCGAGGTGCGCATCACCCTGCCCGCCTGGGCCGAGGGGCGCGAGGCGATTGCCTTTGCCCATTCGCGCGCGGGCTGGCTCAGCGAACAGATGGCCCGCCTGCCCAAACGCGCCGCGCCCGAACCGGGGGGCGAAGTGCGGTATCGCGGGCAGGTGCTGCGCATCGTGTGGGACGCCCGCGCCCCGCGCCGTCCGGTTCTCGAAGGCGATTCCTTGCGCATCGGCGGCCCGCAGACCGGGCTGGAGACGCGGCTGAAACGCTGGATGGAAAGCGAGGCCCTGCGCCTCGCGGACAGCGACATGCGCGATTACTGCGCGGCGGCCGGGCTCGATCCGGTGCCGATCGGCCTCACCCGCGCCCAGCGCCGCTGGGGATCATGTTCGGACAAGAGCCGCATCCGCATCAACTGGCGGCTGGTGCAGGCCCCCGATTTCGTGCGGCGTTCGGTGGTGGCGCATGAAGTGGCGCATCTTGTCCATTTCGATCACTCACCCGCCTTCCACGCCCTGCTGGCACGGATTTTCGAAGGGGCGATTGCCGAGGCCGATCGCTGGCTGAAAGATCACGGGCGCGGGCTTTACGCCAGCTTTGGCTGACGCGGCTGTTGGCCTTGCGCCCTGCTGCGCCTATATTGCCGCCATGCCTCGCTTGTCCTTCTCCAAATCGCGCTTCAATCCGGCCAGCGGCATTGCCGATTTCTGGAACGAGATCCGGCGCCCCAACCCCTATCGCTGGCCGATCCTTGCGCTGTCGCTGCTGCCGGTGACAGGGATCCTCGCCTGGGCGCTGGAGCAGGAATATTACGGCGAGCCCGAAAGGCCCCGGATCAATTACATCACCACGTTGCCCGAAGGGCGCAGCGATGCCGAAATCCTCGCGGAGAACCGCGCCAATCAGGAACTCAAGGACCTGCGCGCCGCCGAGGAGGAACGCATCGCCGCTGAAAAGCGCAAGATGTACAAGGCGCTGGGCGCGGCAACCGGGATCGACGTGGAAGCGATGGAGCGCAAGGCCGAGGCCGAACGCGCTGCGGCTGCCGCTGCCGAGGAACAGGCCCGCAAGGACCGCGATGCCCGCACCGCGCCTGCCCAAGAAAGCGCCTCACAATAGCCACCGCGCTGCCGCCTTCCGATCACGAATGGATGGCCGCTGCTGCCCGGCTGGCGGCGCGCGCGCGGCCCTTGAGCCGCCCCAATCCCGGCGTGGCCGCGCTGGTGGTGGCAGGTGGCAGGGTGGCGGCGCGCGGGTGGACGCAGGCCGGCGGCCGCCCCCATGCCGAGGCCATGGCCCTTGCCGGCCTCGCGCCCGAAGTTCTGGCCCGCGCCGCTCTCTATGTCACGCTGGAGCCTTGTGCCCATGTTTCGGCCCGCGGGCCTTCCTGCACCGATCTCATCCTTGCCGCCCGGCCCGCCCGCGTGGTGATCGGCCAGCGCGATCCTGATCCGCGCACCGCCGGGGCCGGGCAGGCACGGCTGGAAGCGGCAGGAACCGCGGTGACGCTGCTCGACGATCCCGCCTCTGCCGCCAGTCTTGCGGGCTTTCTCACCCGCCAGCATCAGGGCCGCCCGTGGGTGACGCTCAAGCTGGCGATGTCACTGGATGGCTGCATCGCGCTGGCCGATGGCACCAGCCAGTGGATCACCGGCGAGGCCGCCCGCGCCCATGTTCACGCCCAGCGCGCCCGCCATGATGCAATTCTGGTGGGCGGGGGCACATGGCGCACTGACCGCCCGCGCCTCGATGTGCGCCTGCCCGGCCTTGCAGCCCGCTCGCCGCAGCGCGTGGTGCTGACGCGGGGCGAGGTTCCCGAAGGCACCACTGCCCTGCCCTCCCCCGCCGCCATCGCCGGGCTTGAAGGCGTGCAATACCTCTATGTCGAAGGCGGGGCCGAGACCGCTGCCGCCTTCATCGCCGCCGATCTGGTGGACGAGGTGCACATCTACACTGCCCCCATCCTCATCGGGGATGGCAAGCGGGCGACAGGCGCGCTGGGCCTTGCGCAATTGGGCGATGCCCATGGCCGCTGGCACCTGCGCGAACGCCGCCAGCTTGGCAGCGACAGCTTCGCCGCCTATTGGCGCACCCGTTAGCTTTCCAAGGACCCCTGCCCCATGTTCACCGGCATCGTCACCGCCATTGGCACCATCGCCGCCGCCGAGCAGCGCGGCGATCTGCGCCTGCGCATCACCGCGCCGCTCGATCCGGCGCGGATCGACATCGGCGCCTCGATTGCGTGCTCGGGCGTGTGCCTGACCGTGGTGGAACGCGGCGGACAGGCGGGTAATGCGTGGTTCGATGTCGATCTGTCGGGCGAAACCGTCAGCCGCACCGTGCCGGGCATGTGGGAAGCGGGCGCGGCGCTCAACATCGAGCCATCCCTGCGCCTTGGCGATGAACTGGGCGGGCACATCGTCACCGGCCACGTCGATTCGGTGGGCGAGGTGGTCAAGGTGGCCCGCGATGGCGACAGCTGGCAGATCGCCATCCGCGCGCGGGCGGAAATGGCACCCTTCATTGCCGAAAAGGGCTCGATCACGGTCAACGGCGTGTCGCTGACCGTCAATGACGTGCGCGACCGGCCCGATGGCACCTGCGATTTCCTGCTCAACATCATCCCCCACACCGCCGCCGTGACGACGCTGGGCCAGCTGGCCGAGGGCGATGCCGTCAACCTCGAAATCGATGTGCTGGCGCGCTACCTCAAGCGCATGCAGAGCCTGGCTGCAATGCGGTGAGTTGAGCAGGCCGGGGCCTGCGCTTTGCAACCCCGATGTGCCCAGCGCCGCCATTCGGCAATCGCCCCGTTGCGGCAAGCGCCTCTTCCGCCTTCCCGGGCTTGACCCGGGACCCCGCTTCGCTTTGATCACAGGCGGAGAAATAGTGAGCGGTGCCCCGGGTCAAGCCCGGGGAGACGATAAGGTAAGCTGGCGCATAACCACCCACCATCAGACATTTGCCGAGGCCGATCGGTTGTCCGAAAGCCCACGTCTCGCCCGCGGGATTTTCGCAATCACTCCGCCAGCGGCCCGCGCGCGAAGCTCTCGCGCGTGATCGCATAGGTGAGGTGCGGAATCACCTCCCCGCCCGCCATGATCCGTTCTTCGGTGCGGCCTGTCAGCTGTGCGCCGATGCGTTCCAGTGCAGTGCGCGAGCGCCAATTGCTCTCGCCCACCAGAAAGCGCACCTCGGCCACGCTGGCGAGCGCATGGGTCACCATCAGGCGCTTCATGTCGTGGTTCCAGCGCCCGCCCCAGTGCGAGCGGGCAAGGAACGTCCAGCCGATCTCGACCGAACCGCCGCCTGCCTGCTCCAGCCCCTGAAAGCGCGAGGAACCGATCACCGCGCCGGTCCTGGTATCGAGCGCCACCAGCGCGCCCCCGCCTGCCAGCGCATCGGCAAAGAAGGCGCGGAAGACCGGCTCGCGCCAGCGATCATGCGCGGGGTGCTGCGCCCAGATCAGGGGATCGGATGCGACCGCAAACAGCGCGTCCCAATCGTCTTTGTGCAAGGGGCGCAGGCGCACATGCTCGCCCTCCAGCACGGGCTGGCGGCCGAGCATGGGGGCCTTTACTGCGCGACCGCCGCCAGCGCGGCGATGAATTTGGGCAGGTTGGCCTGCGTCAGCCCGGCAATGTTGATGCGGCCCGATGCGGCCATGTAGATGCCGTGTTCTTCCCGCAGCTGCGCCACCTCTTCCTTGGTGACCGGCAGCATCGAGAACAGCCCGTTCTGGTGGCCCAGCGGGGCAAGGTCGATCCGCCCCGCCGTGCCGGCCTTGGCCAGCGCATCGCGCACGCCGCGCATCCGGGCGCGCATATCGTCAAGCTCGGCCAGCCACTGCTTGGTCATGCCCGCATCGCGCAGGATGATCCGCACCGCCGCTCCGCCGTGATCGGGCGGCATCGACCAGGCCGCACGCGCCAGCGCATTGGCGTTGGAAAAGGCGGTATCGAGCTGCCCCGCCTCTGCCGCCAGCACATAAAACGCGCCAACGCGGTCGCGGTACTGGCCGAAATTCTTGTCGCAGGAATAGGCGATGAAGGCTTCGGGCACCTTCGCCAGCAGGGCGCGCATCCCGGCAGCGTCCTCCTCCATCCCGTGGCCAAGGCCCTGATAGGCCGAATCGATGATCGGGAAGGTGCCGCTGGTGGCAAAGGCATCGGCAATCGCGGCCCACTGATCGGCGGTGTAATCAATGCCCGTGGGGTTGTGGCAGCAGGCGTGGAGCAGCACCGCCGCGTCTGAGCCCGCACCGTTGATTGCGGCGAGCACGGCATCAAGGTTTGCCGTGCCATCGGGGTTCGCATGATCGAAGGGGGCAAGTTCAAGGCCCAGATCGGCAAGGATCTGCGCGTGGTTCGGCCAGCTTGGCACGCCCATGTGAACGCGCTTGATGCCCGCCTTCTGCGCCATGGCCAGCGCAAGGCGAACCGCGCCCGTGCCCCCCGGGGTCTGCATCCCCTGAATGCGTCCGCCCATCGTCGGGTCGGCGCCGAAGATGTAGGGCATCAGCGCATGGACGAAGCCCATGTCGCCTTCCGGGCCGAGGTAGGATTTGCTCTCCTGCGAATCCACCAGCGCCTGTTCGGCCGCCTTGATCGCGGCAAACACGGGGGTGGCCCCATCTTCGGTCCGATAGACGCCGACGCCAAGGTCGATCTTGTCGCTACGCGGATCGGCGGCGTGGAGGCGGATCAGGGCGAGCAGCGCGTCGGGCGCCTGAGGGCTGAGTCGTTCAAGCATGGTGACGCGCGCATGGCCCCGCCACGCCCTTATCGCAACCGGCTTTTCACAGGCAGCGGCGTTTTTGGCCCGTCAGAAGGGCGACCACTTCTGTTCCTTGGAGAACTTCATGTAGCCCGCATTGATGCCGAGCCGGAGCCCTGCACCAACCCGAATCGGGATCAGCACCACATCGCCGCGGCGCAGGTAACTGGCATTGAGCCCGCCCACGAAATATGCCTGCCCCTCGCCCGCCGCATACCGCTTGAACAGGTCTTCGGTGTCGTGGAGGTTATAGACCAGCACGAAGGTGTTGGCCGCATTGGCCCCGGCATCAAAGCCCACTGAAGGTCCGGTCCAGTAAACCTTCTGCGTCCCTTCGATCTTGTGATGGAGCGTGCCCGAGCCGTAGCGCGCACCGACGATGAACGCCCCGCCCGCCTCGCGCCCGACAATGTAGCCATTGGGTTCGCCCTGCTTCTTCAGCAGATCCTCGATCAGCTTGGCGAGGCCTTCAGCGCCCTTGCCGAACACGCCCTCGGCCGCGCCGATGAGGTCGTCTTCGCCATAGGTCTGCCCGCCGTTCTGGGCGGCGGTGGTGACCGGAGCGATGTCGCCCCCGGCCGGAGCAGGCAGCGGGGCCGCATCGGCAGCGGGCGGCGCGGCGTAATCGCCGAAGGTGCTGTCAACCGAGGGAGCGTCAGGAGCCGGGGCCGGTGCGGCGACCGGAGGGGCCTGCGGGGCGGCAAGATCGGCATCGATCCCGCCGCTCTGCTGGGCGAAGGCGGCATCGGGATCGAGGGTTTCAAGATCCTGGGCCCCCGCCGGCGCGGCAGCCAGCGACAGGCCTGCAACGCTAAGCGCTGCCAGCGCGCCCAGCGCCATGCCGCCGAGGCGGCGGCCAAATTCAGGGAAACGGGCGATCATAGTGCTCATAATGCAGCCTTTCGCAGCCTCGTGTCAGCCCCCGGTTTTCTGCGTATCGGAGGAGAATCCCTTCGCGCACCCGTGGCAACCGCCCGTCGCCAAAGCGAATCCGTTTTGCGACGAGCCGTTGCAAGGCCTAGGGCGCAAAGCCTGAACGCGTGCCGAACCGCGCCATCATTCGGCGCTGCCGCGCTTTTTTGCGCAAGCCACCTTGCCGCCTGCGCAAGGGCCGACTATAGCGCCGCCCCTACAGGCCAAACTGTGACCCGGAGACGTGGGTGAGTGGCTGAAACCAGTTCCCTGCTAAGGAACCGTACTCTATCAGGGTACCGAGGGTTCGAATCCCTCCGTCTCCGCCACCGGCCTTTGAAAAGACTAAAGATTTACCCCGGACGGGGCCTTGTTCCCTAATCCGCTCCCCAATAGACGTTGCGCTTGGCATTGGCCATTGCGCCCCGAAAGGATGGCAGGCACACAAGTGCAGCCATCGCTTTTTACGGCTACGGAAAATTGCGGCTCTTTCGCAGGGGGTTTCCATGAACGTTGCGCGACTTGCAGCACTGGCAATGCTTATTTTACTCGGATCGGGTGCCAGCGCCCAGACGACTACGGAATGCAAAACGGTCGCCGGTGTGACCCGATGCGAAACCACGCCCAGCCAGCAGCCCCTAGATTATGGTGCCACACTTCGAGCCGGTCAGGATTTGGTGCCTCGCTACACACCGCCGCCAACTCGACCAGAGCCGACACCTCCACGCGAAGTGCCAGCAACCCCGGGGCGCTGGATCGAAACCGGCAATGATCTATTGGCCGCTTGCGAGCGGGAAGAGATGGCGTGCTTTGTCTATATCCAAGCTTCGATTGATGGCTTCGCTGTTGCGATGCAGATCACGGACTCGCCGAAACGGCTCTGCCTCCCTGACGGTGTGACGCAGGGTCAATCCGCCGACATTGTCGTGGCAGAAATGAAGCGATCACCAGAGAACCGGCATTGGCCTGCGGCTGCCGTGGCAATGTATGCTCTGATTAAAGCGTTCCCCTGCCCTCGTTAGGGCTTTCGCCGCCACGTTTACAGGGACGGCCCCATGAGCAGCAGGCACGGCCAAGGCCTATTTCTGGATCGCGACCGGAAGCTCCAGACAGAAGCACACCCTACGCGACAGGTCGCAGCATCTATTCCCACGAATTTGCTTTGCGGAACAGCGAGATAACCCACATCTCCGCAGATGGCAGCTTCTCAATCAAATTTGGTTGACGGCGAAACCGCAACCCAAATGCGAATGAAAGTCTAGCAAGGCACTGGCAAATATCGACTTTTGCCAGCAAACGTGTTCAATCATTCACGAGTAGCCTTCTCGGCCAGACTCGACATAGCAAAGGACTGACAGCCGTATGAAGTTGGGCATTTGGAATCGTCTCGCGACCGTGCTCATAGTGCTGACGTCTCTAATTCTGCCAACTTGGCTTATCGTTTCGTCCAATGTTGAATTCGCGAAAGCACACGAGGAAGGCTATCAAGCGTGTGTCACGCGAGCCATGGAACCTAACGATGGCACCCTCACGATAGAGGCTTGCAGGGAGATTTGGCCGATCGACGGACGGACCAGCTACGGGATGGCGCAATGGTGGGAAGCGGTCGGCGCTACGCTAGTTGGCTGCATTCTGTTGTATGGGTTGCTCTGGGTCACGGTGAGCATTGCCAAATGGGTATGGCGAGGACGCGAGGTCTAGCTAACCCCTATTGCGTCTGCCTTTGTTGCGCTGCGGCTTTTTGGACGGCGGTGCTTCTTCTTCAACTTTGGCCTCCTTGTCACGAGCGAGGAACAAGCCAGTTACTGTCGCAAGGGTGCCGCCGCCAAGGATCGCCGCTTCAACTGGGTGCCCGATCCAGAAGGTAAAGGCTATCACACCAAGCATAGCCACTAGTGCAGCCAGCGCTAGCCATTGACCCCGACTGCGCAAACCATACTCGCTCTGGACGATAGTTCTTTCCATCGCATGGCGATGGTTCATGTTGGCCTCAGCCATGCTGATGATGCGCTCAGCTGCACCGGGGCTTATAGCCTCATAATGCGCGAGATCATCGGGAGCAGGTAGTGGCCCGCTATGTATCTTCGTCAATGACATCGCGATAACCCGCTCTGCTTCACCCCTCTTGTCAGGGCGAAGCATCGGGGTAAGCTTGGCTACTATCTCGTGGGCAGACGTCGTAGCCGGTTCGGCCGACGGCATTTTGTCAGGGTCAGCCACGCTTTGCAGAATAATCCAGTAGCGCCGCGCGCATATCAGCCCCTACTGCATTCCAATCATCGGTGGCCGTGCCAAGCTCAATGACAGGCATCGCGCTCCAAAGATTGATGGTATAGGCACCTTGCTTCATCAGGCGGCGCTTACGGGAAGCTTTGACATTCCGCGTCGCCACCAAGCGTCTGTCATGGAAAGTCATAAATCACCCTCTCGGTTAGCCGTATAATTGGCCCGCGCAAAGCGGCATGTCAACGAGCCATGCGGCCAAGCGTTCCTACCCGGCGAAAGTTGCAAAGCCTCTAAGCGCGTCCTTCGGCGAGCTAGGTGTATAGGCCCCTTACCCAGTAGGAAATGCAATTCCGCGAAACTGCCTCAAATGCGCTCATCACCCGGCTGGAGCCAAACCACTACGTCCACGCCATCGGGATATTCAAGCGCCATGCGGGCCTCCGCCTCTTCCCGAGTCTCGCCGGAGCGGGTGAGAAAGACCACAAAGCCCTTCCGATCGCTCCGCTTATCTTCGAGTGCGTCCACGCGCTTTTTCAGCCTGTCCGGGGTCATTGCTTCCACTCCCTCGCCGTCTTTTGGGTATCTATCAGCAAATGCAGCTGCACATCGGTAAGGGCGCTTGCCCCATCGGCGCGAAACACGGACACCGCCTCCCTTAGCCGCTCAAGATCGGTTTCGCTGAGGCCGGAAAGGTCCCAATCAATTGCGACGTCATCGCTGGCGCTGACACCCTCCAGAGCAGCGACACGCGCCTCCAGTGTTCTCCCGATCCTCATTTCTTTGTGCCCTCCAGTGCGGCAATGCGCTCTTCAAGCTCGCCAAGCGTCACCATCGCCTTGTGCGCTGTCAGCACCGCCATGACCCTGCCTGCCTCATCAGGTGTGAGGTCACCGCCCGCCATCGCATCGAGCACCGCAGCGCCAGCCGCCACGGCATCGGTAGCCGTGCGCACGGGCGGCAAGGGAAAGGAAACGGGGGCGTCTCGCCGCGATGGAGCCAATCGGTCGAGACAAAGCCTCAGGGCCACCGTATCGCCCTCTAGGGCTAGCTCCACGGCCTTACGGGTAAGTTTCTCGTGCTCTCCCTCTAGGAGTGCTTCTATCGCAAGCGACACCTTGTGACGGCTTCCGGGTTTCCGCCCGCCAAGGCGATTGCCCTCAGCGAACGTGCCGTCCGTTTTCCGCCCGTTTGTTTTCGGCGAATGCGCCATCAGAGTCTCCCATTTCCATGCGGCTGGTGACCTCCAGCCGCCAAGCGAATGCTTACCTGTTGAATGCTCGCCAGCGTCACAATCGTCACACCTCCTAGAGGTGTGTGACGGATGTGACGGCAGCACTGGCCCGCACATGTGACGCACTGTGACGGCTTGTGACGGATGTGACGGGGATCAAACATCATCGCGCACCTTCCAGACATGGCCCCCGAATTCCCGGACCTCATCCATGTCGATCAGCTTGGTCTTTGCGCGCATGAAGGCGGTGCGGGCCGCGCTTTCACTTGCACCCGTCGTCAACCCGTGCGCCGCGCAGGCATCGCGCCAGTGCTCGACAGCGACCACGGGGCAGTTAGCGGGATACTCGCCACCCATGCCGGTGCGCCCATAATCGCGCAGGGCATCAGTCAGGGCAGACATTGCCACTTGGTTCTTGCCAGTAAGGGGCTTGCGGATAGGCAGGGGCTTGTCGGTCTGCTCGACCACGGCGCTGGTGATCGGCTCGCCATCCTCATCTTGCCCCAGCCGAACACTTCGCAGCTTGAAGTGCAGCGGCTCAGGGGCGACCATGTCGCGCTGTTTCTGGCTCGTGATAGACCGGCTGGAGGAAACCAGTATTTCCGTATCCACGGCAGCGCGCAGGGCAGATGAGCCGCGCGCACCGCGTTCCTCATCCTTGCCGGTGTGGTGAATAATCATCACGTGCGCGCCGGTAAGCTCGCGCATCATGTCACAGTTCCGCACAAACAGGGCCGTATCCTTGGCCGTGTTTTCGTCCCCCTCGCCAATTGAGCGGGCGAGCGTATCGACCACGATCAGGGCGGGGCGTTGATCGGACAGCAGCGCCGCGATTATCTTGGCATCCCCGCTCGCATGCAGATCCACACCGATCGGCAACAGCGTGAAGCGCGCACCTGCCATATGCGGGTTTTCGAGCTTGAACGCGGCGAGCCGGTTAAGCACGCCAGAGCCGCCCTCGGCTGCGATGTAGAGCACCGGCCCCGCATTGACCTTGCAACCCATCCACGGCTCGCCAGCCGCCACGTGCATGGCCATCGCGAGGGCAACAAAGGTTTTGCCAGCGTTGGA
Organism: Porphyrobacter sp.; assembly: GCA_018991295.1. GTDB lineage: Bacteria > Pseudomonadota > Alphaproteobacteria > Sphingomonadales > Sphingomonadaceae > Erythrobacter. Next base: position 17,304 of record JAGKSZ010000093.1, read on the forward strand.
AGGTCCGTAGATCACGGACAGGCCGTTGGCGGTAAGCCAGCCCTTCACGAGGTAGTTACATGTCAGCACGGGGGCGACAGCATCCAGCGTCACCAGCTTGCGCTTGATCTCGGCTGCGCGGGGCGTTGCTTCGCTTTCCCGCTCGTGCCCAAACGGGTCATCATCCGGGAGCCAGTCAGGCCCGAACGGGTTTGCGGCCCGTTCCTCGCCCTGCTTCGCCAGATCGGCAATTCGCGCTTCAAAGTCAGTCGTCATAGCGCTCAGCCTCCTGCAACAGGCCGTCGATTTCCTCAGCGGTGATTGCCGTCTTGAGCAGCCGCGACACGAGCACCGTGAGGCGGTCGAGGAATGCAACCGGCGCAGCGCGATCGAACAAAAAGGGCGCAATCCAATCGCAGGCGAGGAAAGCGAGTGCGCGGGCCGTATCGCTTTGGGTCTGCGCGATCATGGCAGACGCCGCGTTGCGATAGGCCATCAGCTTGGAGCGGCGCTCGTGCTCATCGGCTGGCAGTTCGCCCAGGATGGTGCGCAGGGGGTCGATTTTGACGGGGGCATTCATCGGCAAGCCCTCCGCTCACATTCGGGATGCACACGGACCGGAAGACCCATGCGATGATCCTTGAGCATCATCATGACCCACCAGAGCGGCCCGTAGAACGACAGGTCTTCATCCTCGTGAAGCGGAAAGCCCCCCAGCTTGGAGCAGCAGGCATCGCTTTCGCCGCTCCCATCAGGGATAACCACAATTGCCCGAACGGTGCGCCCGTCGCACGGGAAGGGGATAAGCTCGGCGCTCATGCCTGCACCCTCCCCAGCTTTGCCCCCGGATAGAACGGCAAGGCCTCCAGCGCGGCGCTGAGGGCATCCTCGCGGGTGTTGAGCCGGTCGAGCAAAGCCCAGCTATCGCCATGCCTGCTTTCATGGTGAAGTTCCCAGCACTCACCAGCGCGCCAGATATGCAGACGCGGGCATGGACGATCGGGAGCGGGAAAGGCGATCAATTCAGCCATGCGCACCCCCGAAAGCTAGGCTTGCGACCATTGCGGCGAGGTCAGGGCGAATACCGTGCTCGGCGATCAGGTGTTGAGCGCGATGGGCAGAGAGGGTAAGGGACTCTTGCAAGCAGCCGCCAAGTTGATTGCAAGAGGCCCCGGCGATCGACCCCGCCGGGGTTTCGCTTTTCTGGGGCATGGCTTAGGCCTCCCCATAAAGCAGGGCGTGAAGTGCCTCGGCGGGAATGATTGTCCTGCCACCGACGCGCACAACGCGCAGGCGACCAGCCGCGATATGATTGTAGAGGGTCGAACGCCCTAGGCTGGAGGCTTGGCAGGCCTCCCGGATGCTGTAGGCAATCTTGGGAAGATCGTGCTTAGTGCAGTGCATGGTCTTGGCCCCATCGGGTCCGCGCGGGTGTGCGCTGGATTACATGGGACAGGGTAAGGACGGCGATCGGGCAGAATAGGTTAGAAGTTTCGGCACATGATGGACTAGCCGCGCTAACCTATTTTGGGCGAGCCCTTCTCCCCTTTTTGACAAGATCGCCGAAATAAAGGTGTCTAGTCCTCCCCCCAATCATGCCGCCTGTGCGGTAGTGGACCGAGCCTAGGGGCTTAAGCCAACTCATGCCCGCCATGTAATCTGCACGGACAGCGGAAGCGGAGCGATATTGAGGCGGAGCATATTCAGCAAGCAGGCCACTTCTGACAATGTCCTCGCATTTGGCGACCTTATGAAAGGCCTGCTTCAAGCTGCAGCCTGTCGATTGCCGGACAGACATAATCCTCAGCACGACTGATCGCTCTCGTTCGCGCTTCTTCTCGCTAGCTGAGATTTTCCTGCGTGCTTCATCTAGCATTTTATCGCGGCGAGAGGGGTTTCGCCGCTTTAGCTCCATCCGGTACGGCAAGATTGCCTCCTCGTCGGACGGCAGAGCGAGCTCTAGAACAATGCGAACCAGATCGGGCTTAGCTTGCCCTGCCAGCAGCCGTAATGCCCGAAAGGCATCTCCCTCATTCATGTCGTTTGTGCGGGCGCGCTGCCAAATCTCTACAAGCTCATGCAGCAACGAGATTAATGGGGCGATCATTGCCTGTTGGCGACCCGCATCAATCAAGAAATCAATTTCCCCCTCGCCATCGACCGCATTCAAGGTCGCAATTCCGTGCCGGAGTCTCTCCAGCAGTTCGGCTGCCTCATCGGTCATGCCCGCTTCCCTTCACGAGTCCCAAATGGCGATGGGGAAGCACGTGGGAAGCGTGCTTGTCGGCTGGCCTGCCTATCCCCACCGAAGGTTTGATGGCGCTCACGTGGACACGTGACTTTCGCTAAAGCGATTGGGATACCGCATTACGTGCGCCGCAAGAGCTTCAGCGCCTCCCGGCACCAGCCGCAACAGGTCATCAAGCTCTCGCCAGCGCCCTGTTTCGTATCCGTCTTTCCATTCACGGGCATTGCCCTCGCCCTCAATATCCGGCCTTCCGCCAAATCCGGGCATAGGCATCATGGTGCTTGGCCTGCCGGTCGTCAGATCGACAAAGACGACTCCGCCGAACGATTGCCAGCGCTCCAGCCAAGCGGCTGCGAACAGATCGAGGCCCGGCTGTATTGCGGGTGTTTCTTCAGCCATCACTTCCCCCTCGCCAGCTTAAGGCTCTTGGGGAACAGGTGGTCGTCAGCTTCGCAGCCAGCGCGCAGTTGCCGAGACCAATCACTATCCGCCGCCAGCCACATTTTGCCGATCGCTGCGCGCTTCATTGAAGCTTGTTGCCTCGTCTCAGCAGGAAGTGCGGCAATGTGCTTCAGCAAAGCGCGGTAGACGCACCAGCCATCGTTGTTCGCCTTGATCCGATCGACAATGTCTTGCGGACCCTCCCACCACGCTTCAATCCCTCGCTGCTTGCACTCAAAGTCGATCCGCGCGGTTTCGGCATCGTGCTCCGTGCGCAGGACGCGGGCGTATTGGCAGCAATAGGCAATGTCGCTGGCGTATGCGGGCCAAGCGGGGTTTTGTCGGCGATAATCGGCGAGGTGGATGACGCGGGCCGGTTCCGCTTCTATGGTGCTTGCTGTCATTGAAGGCACTCCTATGCCGTTGATGATAGGCCAAGCTGAGAATGCACCTCTCGGCTTGGCCGCATTCGGCGGGTGAAACCCCGCAGAAACCTAAGCCGCGACCTCGCCCCTGATCGGGGTGACATTGTCGCCAACGTCCCCAGCCGCACCGCGACCAGCGCAATATTCGGCCCATGCCTCCATGAGCTTGCGCCGCTTGTCGAACAGATCGCCGCGCCGATAGGCCCGCTCCACCGCGTTGCTGATGGTGTGCGCCAGCGCCATTTCGGCGACCTCGTGCGAATAGCCGGTGCATTCCGCCGCCCAATCACGGAAGGCAGACCGGAAGCCGTGCACGGTAACGTCTTGCTTCATGCGGCGAAGCAGCATCGCCATGGCCATGCCGGAAAGCTTGGAGGCGCTCTGCGCACCGGGGAACAGGTATTTGCCACCCAGCCGCTTGGTCTGCTCCAGTATCGCCACCGCGCGCGGCGAGAGCGGGACGCGGTGTTCTTTGCCCGCTTTCATGCGGTCGGCTGGCACGGTCCAAACCGCCTTGGCCAAATCGACCTCGCCCCAAGTCGAGCCGATAACCTCGCCGCTTCGCGCTGCGGTGAGAATGACAAATTCGAGAGCCAGCGCCGCCACGGCCTCCCGCTCTTGCAGCTGCTCGACAAAGGCGGGGATCGCATCATACGGCATGGCCTTGTGATGGCCCCGCGATAGCTTTGTGCGGGCCGGGAGGATTTGCGCCAAGTGTCCACGCCACCGGGCGGGGTTTTCGCCCTGCCGGTATCCGCGAGCCTTGGCGCTATCGAGCACGGTTTCAATCCGGCCCCGCAAGCGGCTGGCGGTTTCGGGAACCTCGCGCCAGATCGGCTCCAGCACTTTCAACACGTGCGGGGTATCGACCTCAGCAACCGGCAAGTTCCCAAAGACCGGATAGGCATAGGTCTTGAGCGTGTTTTCCCATTGCTGGCGGTGCTTCGCGTTGCGCCAGCTTTCCTTGTTCGCTGCGATATGGGTTTCGGCCATGGCCTTGAAGGTCACCCCTGCCACCATCGCCGCCTGAGCCGCCGCCAGAGCGTCAGCAGCATCGCGCTCCCGCTCGGCGAGGGGATCAATACCCGCCTTCACCTTGACGCGCAGAGCGTCCGCCAGATCGCGCGCCTTGGCCAAGGGGATCGCACCAGCACCAGCCGCAGGGCCAAGCCCAATGTCGCGCGACTTGCCCTTGAGCATGAAGCGGAAGACCCAGGAACGTGCCCCGCTCTCTTTCACAAGCAATTGCAGCCCGCCCCCATCGGCATGGCGTCCGGGCTTGGCATTCTTCACCGCAAGGGGCGTGAGAGCGTTGACCAGCTTCTTGGGCATTTCCGGTCCCCCGCAAGCGGATTGCCGTTACCACCATGGCAGGGCGAGGGGATGTTCCCTAATCCGCTCCCCGAAAATAGCATGGCTTTATGGGAACGCAATAGGACGCTCTTGGACAATCGCTAGAGAGCCTTGCACCTAAACCCTAGGATTTGCGACGATTATACGGATGCATTTGGAAGCATCTGGAGCCTAGTTAGGCGGACTCCGTCTCCGCCACCGGCCTTTGTCAAGGCACTGACCGGGCAAGCAAATTCCCGCCTGCCGGATGCCTCCCATCAGTGTGATGCGATGCCTGCCTTGTCGGCGGGGGTTTCCACCGGCTGATCGCGCTCCACGCGTTCCGAATAGCGATCGACCAGCATTTCGGCATGGGGGCGCAGCAGCACGGTAAAGCGCACCAGCTCCTCCATCACATCCACAATCCGGTCGTAATAGGCCGATGGCTTCATCCGCCCGGCCTCGTCGAATTCCTCGTAAGCCTTGGCGACGGAGGACTGGTTGGGGATGGTGAACATCCGCATCCAGCGCCCCAAAATGCGCAGCGTGTTGACCGTGTTGAAGCTCTGCGATCCGGCATTGACCTGCATCACTGCCAGCGTGCGGCCCTGCGTCGGGCGAAGGCCCTTGTAGGCGAGCGGGAGGTGGTCGATCTGCGCCTTCATGATCCCGGTGATGGTGCCGTGGCGTTCGGGGCTGCACCACACCTGCGCTTCGGACCACAAGGAATGTTCGCGCAACTCGTGCACGGCGGGGTGATCGTCACCCGGATACTGATCGGGCAGCGGCAGGTCGCTTGGATCGAAGATGCGCGTCTCGCAGCCGAAGAATTGCAGCAGCCGCGCCGCCTCCTCCACCGCAAGGCGCGAGAAGGAGCGTTCCCTCAATGAGCCGTAAAGCAGCAGCACCCGCACCGGCGGGTCCAGCGGGCCGAGGCCGATTGCCGGGCGGGGGGGGGCATATTCAGGCTTCAGCGCGGGCAGAGGCGCCGGTTCGCTGGGGGGGCGCCGGCGGGTGTGTTCGGTCATACGGGACTTTCGGGAAAGCGGGCGCGGGTGCGGTTGGCGATGGCGACCAGTGAGAGCATCACCGGCACCTCCACCAGAACGCCCACCACCGTGGCGAGCGCCGCGCCGCTGGCGAGGCCGAACAGCCCAATCGCAACCGCGACCGCCAGTTCAAAGAAGTTCGAAGTGCCGATCAGCGCGCAAGGGGCGGCGATGGCGTGCGGCACCCGCCACATATAAGCCCAGGCATAGGCGGCAGCGAAAATGCCGTAGGACTGGAGGATGATCGGCACCGCAATCAGCGCGATCAGCAGCGGATTGGCGATGATCGTGCCTGCCTGAAAGGCGAACAGCAGCACCACCGTGGCGAGCAGGCCGATAATCGACCACGGCTTGAGCTTGGCCGTGAAGGCATCGACCGCCGCTGCATCCCCGCCATGGCTGGCGATCACGCGGGCACGGGTCAGCGCGCCTGCCACCAGCGGGATCACCACATAGAGCACAACCGACAGCAGCAGCGTCTCCCACGGCACCACGATTTCGGTCACGCCCAGCAGCAGCGCAACGATGGGCGCAAAGGCGATGATCATCACCAGATCGTTCACCGAAACCTGCACCAGCGTATAGGCCGGGTCGCCGCGGGTCATCTGCGACCACACGAACACCATCGCCGTGCAGGGGGCCGCGCCCAGCAGGATCAGCCCCGCGATATACTCCTGCGCGTCATTGCGGGGCAAAAGCCCTGCATAAAGGTAGTCGAAGAACAGCACGCCCAGCGCGGCCATGGTGAAGGGCTTGATCAGCCAGTTGACCACCAGCGTGATGACGAGGCCCTGGGGCTTGTCGCCGGCGCGGCGGACCGCGCCGAAATCGACCGCGACCATCATCGGGAAGATCATCGCCCAGATCAGCACCGCGACCACGAAGTTGACCGAGGCATATTCGAGCCCCGCGAGCGCCGCGAAGGCCTCGGGCGCGGCATTGCCGAGGAGGACGCCCGCGAGGATCGCCGCACCGACCCAGACGCTCAGCCACTTCTCGAACAGGCCCAGCCCCGCGGCGGCGGGAGGCGGCGCCTCGGCGACGAGCGTGCTCATGCGGGTTCGGCCGCCCGGCCGATCGCCTGCAACCGGGCGCGGCGCTCTTCGGGGGCAAGGCTTTCGAGCGGCAGCGCGAGCATCGCATCGATGCGGCGCTTCAGCCGGTCGAAGGCGAGCGCGAAGGCGGCTTCCTTGTCGGCATCGCTGCCCTCGACCGCCGCGGGATCGGGAATGCCCCAGTGGGCGCTCACCGGCCGGCCCGGCCAGACCAGGCAGGTCTCGGCCGCGGCGCTGTCGCAGACCGGGACGATGAGGTCGAAGGCCGGACCTTCGGCAAAGGCGTTCCAGCTCTTCGAGGCGAAGCCTTCGGCCGGATAGCCGCGCGCCGCCAGCGTGCGCAGCGCCCAGGGATTGACCCGCCCCGCCGGCTGGCTCCCCGCGCTGAAGGCGGCGAAGCGGCCCGCGCCGTCATGGGCAAGGATGCTCTCGGCAAGGATCGAGCGGGCCGAATTGCCCGTGCACAGGAACAGGACATTCATCGCGCCATCCTCAGCAGCAGGCGCCGGTCCGCTCCGGAGCCGGAGCGGGTGCGGCGGCCTGCGGGACGCAGCAGGAACCCGCGGCGGCGGCGGCTGTGTTGGCGAGCTGTTCGAGATCGGGGCTCCCGCCATAGGTGGTGCTGCCGCCGGTGGTGAGGAAGGCTTCCCACACCACGCCGTCGGGATCGGCGATCCAGCTCTTCTCCGACTTCGCGTAGCAGCAGGTGGTCGCGCCCTCGTCCAGCACCGGGCGGCCGGCGGCGCTCAGCCGGGCCTGCACCTCGGCGAGCTCGTCCGCATCCTCGACCTGCAGGCCGACATGCTCGATACCCTTGACCGCGCCCTCGCGCATCGAGATCGCGAAGTTGATGCGCGGATCCTCGAGCATCCACTTGGCGTAGTCGGGCTTCACCACCGAGGGCGCGGCGCCGAACAGGTGGGTGTAGAAGGCGATCGAGGCATCGAGGTCGGTCACGCCGACGTGGAGGTGGAAGCGTTTCATCGTGAGGCCTTCCGGTTGGTGGCGGGTTCGCAGGTCTCGGCACCGTCGCACGCGACGCCGCCGCAGCAATTCTCGGTGAGGTAGCCCATCAGCGCGTTCATGGCGGCATAGTCGGCCGAGTAGATGATCGAGCGGCTCTCGCGCCGCTGGGTGACGAGGCCCGCATTGGCGAGCTGGGCGAGGTGGAAGCTCATCGAGGATGCGGGGACGCCGAGCCGCTCGGCGAGCACGCCGGCGGGCAGGCCCCCGGCCCCGGCCTGCACCAGCAGGCGGAAGGCGGCGAGGCGATGCTCCTGCGCGAGCGCGCCGAGCGC
>JAGKSZ010000094.1 GCA_018991295.1 Porphyrobacter sp.
CGATCTGGGCCCTGCAGGCGGCAATGGAAGGCTATGGGGTCGTGACCCTCGAGGAGGCCGCGGCCGACGCCGACATCTTCGTCACCGCCACGGGCAACAAGGACGTCATCACCGTCGAGCACATGCGGGCGATGAAGAACAACGCCATCGTCTGCAACATCGGCCACTTCGACTCGGAGATCCAGGTCGCCGGCCTGAAGAACTTCAAGTGGGACGAGATCAAGCCGCAGGTCCACCACGTGGAATTCCCGGACGGCAAGAAGATCATCCTGCTGTCCGAAGGTCGTCTGGTGAACCTGGGCAACGCAACCGGCCACCCCACCTTCGTGATGAGCGCCAGCTTCACCAACCAGACGCTCGCCCAGATCGAGCTGTGGACCAACAAGGCCGCCTACGCGAACCAGGTCTACACCCTGCCCAAGCACCTCGACGAAAAGGTCGCGGCCCTGCACCTCGGCAAGCTCGGCGCCAAGCTGACGGTGCTGAAGGACGAGCAGGCGAAATACATCAACGTGCCGGTCACCGGCCCCTTCAAGCCCGAGCACTACCGCTACTGATCCGGCGGTCGTAGGATGGCGGGCATGGACCTGTTCGACATCCTCATCCTGCTCGCCGTCGGCGCAGTGGCGGTCACCCTCGGCTTCGGCATCTGGTCCCTCTACCAGGAGGGGCCGGAAGCCCGCTCGCGCTCCAACAAGCTGATGCGGCTGCGCGTCGCCCTGCAGGCGGTGGCGGTGATCCTGCTGGTCGCCGGCATGTGGTGGAAGTCCACGCACGGAGCCTGAGCCGGTGGTCGTCCTGAACCGCATCTACACCCGCACCGGCGACGAGGGGCGGACCCGGCTCGCCTCCGGCGCGCCGGTCTCGAAGACCGACGCCCGCGTCGAGGCCTACGGCGCGGTCGACGAACTGAACGCCGTGATCGGCGTGGCCCGCCTGCATTCAGGCCAGCACGATCGCATCGACGCCATGCTGGGGCGGATCCAGAACGAGCTGTTCGACCTCGGCGCCGATCTCGCCACGCCGCTGGATCCGCCGCCGAAATGGGAAGCGCTGCGCATCCTCGACAGCCAGGTGGAGCGGCTCGAGCAGGAGATCGACTGGATGAACGAGAGCCTGAAGGCGCTGGACAGCTTCATCCTGCCCGGCGGCTCGGCCCTGTCGTCACATCTGCACCTCGCCCGCACCGTGTGCCGCCGCGCCGAGCGCGAGGCGGTGCGGCTGATGGAAGCGGGGGAGGGGGTGACTCCGGCCGCGGTCCGTTATCTCAACCGGCTGTCGGACCATCTGTTCGTCGCCGCGCGCCGGGCGAACGCCAACGGGGCCGACGACGTCAAATGGGCGCCGGGCGCGACGCGCTGATCAGCGCTGCCCGGCCAGGGCGGCGCGTTGCCGGGCGACGTCGGCGTCCCGTTCGGCCTTCCGCGCCCGCAGCTGGTCCTCGATCGCGATCAGCTCGCGATTCTTGGCGTCGGAGGCCTCGGCCCGGCTGACGCCGATGGGCCGGCCGGTGATCTCGGCGATGGAGATCGGCTGGGCGCAGACCCGGCCTTCGCGGTCCCACCACTTGCCGTCGGCCTCGCAGCGCTCTTCGGGGGCCTTGACCAGATTCTGCCAGGCGAAGGTCAGCCCCACCGCCACCGCGAAGGTGCACAGGAACAGGACGCTGAGCCGCTTCATGGTCAGGAGACGGTGCATGGGACGATCCGGAAGCTGGCGCGTTGACGCCGCGTTACGTTGACAGGCCGGGCGGGGGGTACCTATTGCCTGACCCAACATTCCGGCGACTTTGTGGATAGCGCAATGAAGGTTCTCGTCCCCGTCAAACGGGTGATCGACTACAACGTCAAGGCCCGCGTGAAGGCGGACCACACCGGCGTTGACCTCGCCAACGTCAAGATGAGCATGAACCCGTTTGACGAGATCGCGGTCGAGGAAGCCATCCGCCTCAAGGAAAAGGGCGCGGCCACCGAGATCGTCGCAGTCAGCGTCGGCCCGGCCAAGGCGCAGGAAACGCTCCGCACCGCGCTCGCCATGGGCGCTGACCGTGCGATCCTGATCGAAACCGATGAGGAAGTGGAACCGCTGGCGGTCGCCAAGATCCTGAAGGCCATTGCCGATGAAGAAGCCCCCGGCCTCGTCATCCTCGGCAAGCAGTCGATCTCGGACGATTCGAACCAGACCGGCCAGATGCTCGCAGCCCTGATGGGCCGTCCGCAGGGCACCTTTGCCAACACCGTCGCCGTCGAAGGTGACAGCGTGGTGGTGAAGCGCGAAGTCGATGGCGGCTTGCAGACCGTGAAGCTCGCGCTCCCCGCGATCGTCACCACCGACTTGCGTTTGAACGAGCCGCGCTATGCCTCGCTGCCGAACATCATGAAGGCGAAGCAAAAGCCCCTCGCGACCAAGACCGCTGCCGATTACGGCGTCGATCTGACCCCGCGTTTGAAGACCCTCAAGGTCGCAGAACCGCCGGTGCGTCAGGCGGGCGAGAAGGTAGCTGACGTCGCCGCGCTGGTCGAAAAGGTCAAGGCGCTCGGCATCGCGTGAATTTGAACCATCCCCGTTCGTGCTGATCCTGAGCTTGTCGAAGGATCGAAGCACCGTCCTTCTTGAGGCGCGCGGGGAAAAGGAAGTGCAGCCCTTCGACAAGCTCAGGGCGAACGGAATTTGAGAGGTAAGTTCAATGAAGACTCTGGTTCTCGTCGAACATGACAACACCAAGGTGGCCGACGCGACGCTCGCGGTGGTGACCGCTGCATCGAAGCTGGGCGAAGTGCACCTGCTGGTCGCGGGCCACAACTGCGGCAGCGTGGCCGAAGCCGCAGCGAAGATCGCTGGCGTGGGCAAGGTCCACGTGGCGGACGATGCCGCCTACGCCAACGGCCTTGCCGAAAACGTCGCCCCGCTCGCTGCCGCGCTGATGGCCGATCACGACGCCTTCCTCGCCGCTGCCACCACGCAGGGCAAGAACGTCGCCCCGCGCGTTGCGGTCCACCTCGACGTGATGCAGGTTTCCGAAATCCTCTCGGTTGAAGGCCCCAAGACCTTCACCCGTCCGATCTATGCCGGCAACGCCATCGCCACGGTCGAATCGGGTGACGAAAAGCTCGTCATCACCGTGCGCGGCACCGCCTTCGAGAAGGCGGCAGCCGAAGGCGGCTCGGCCACTGTCGAAGCCGTGACCGGCGCGGGCGATGCGGGTGTCTCCACCTTCGTCAGCTCCGAAATCGCCAAGAGCGAGCGTCCGGAACTGACTAGTGCAAAGATCATCGTCTCGGGTGGCCGCGCGCTCAAGGATGCCGAAACCTTCGAAGCGACCATCACGCCGCTCGCCGACAAGCTCGGTGCCGCCATCGGCGCTAGCCGCGCTGCGGTCGATGCGGGCTATGTGCCGAACGATTATCAGGTCGGCCAGACCGGCAAGATCGTTGCGCCCGAAGTCTACATCGCGGTCGGCATCTCGGGCGCGATCCAGCACCTTGCGGGCATGAAGGATTCCAAGGTCATCATCGCCATCAACAAGGACGAAGACGCGCCGATCTTCCAGGTCGCGGACATCGGCCTTGTCGCGGACCTTTATGCCGCCGTGCCGGAGCTTACTGGCGCGCTGTAAGGGTTCTGCTTGCAATGTTTCAAAAGGGCCCGGCCGGAAGGTCGGGCCCTTTTTGCATGGTGATGTGACTACAGGCCTGCCGGGACATCGCGGCACCGGGCCGGCGTCTCGGGGACTTGCGCCATCTTGCCGCCCGCAATCCAAAGGCCCTCATCACATTCCCGGTATCCCTGCCCCTCCAGCTGCGAGGCGGCCAGCCAGTGCGCGCCAAGCGGGAGCACGATCACGAAGGGCAGCAGGCAGACCGCCAGCACCAGCAGGCGCCGGATCGCCACGCTGCGCGGGCCACTGACATTGACCCCATGATGGCGGCCGATGAACAGGCCCGCCGCCAGAGCGAGCAAGGCAAGGCCGACCGGCAATGCGGCCCATCCCGCTTCATCCCACGCGATGATCGGCGCGCCGCGCACGAAGGCTGCGACAAAGCCGTAAATCGTGATGGCCGCAAAGCCCAGCAGCACTGTTCCTGCGATGCCGAGTCCAGCGGCCAGCAAAAGGCCCGAACCCTGCCCGGACCGCTCCCCTAATGCAGCCACGGGATCCGCAAGCTCGGCAGGCTGGGCAGACTCGGCAGACTGGGGACGCTCGGCAAGCTCGGGAGGCTGGGCAGACTGGGGAGGCTCGGCAAGTTGGGAAGGCTCGGCAGCCCCGGCAGATATCTGTCCACCTCGCGCTTGATCCGGCGACGTGCGGTATCGACGCCCAGATCAACCAGGTCATCGAGCAGTTCTGCCACGCTCCGGATCGCCATCAGTTCAACATCATCGCGGATTTCGCGCAGCTTTGCGTTCACTGCGGCGATCTTCTGATCAAGGAGCGATTGCAGTTTCTTGGTCCACCCGAACTTGTTGTCGAGATAATCCAGCACCAGCGAAACGCCCACGCCCACCGCCACGGCTACGATGAGCGGGCCGAGAGCGAAGGCCCCGATGGCCGTGCCCACCGCCGCCGCGCCGACCATCCCGCCTATTGCCGCTGATGCTGCAATCTTGGCGATATCGGTCGATAACTGGCCGACGAACTGGCCGAGGGTCACCTCATCCTTGAGCACGAACTCAGCGATGTTCCATGCGGAGATCAGAATGATCGAGACAATGCCGCCCTTGCGCGCCGCCTGTCGCACGCCTTTCTCGCCAATGCCGAGGCTGACGATCTTGGCGTTGGTCACGCCGTAGCGCGTCCCCGTGAGGATCTTGCGCAGGCCTGCATGGCCTTTGAAAATGACATGGGTCTTGCCGCCATAGGTCTTGAAGGTGACCTGGCCGAGCGGGGTGCCAAGATCGTCGGCAAGCTTCTTCAGAAGCATGAGATCGCCCGCCGTGGTGAAATAGGTCGCCAGAAACCGCGAACCACCGCTCGCATAGTCGGCCCAGAAGCGGGTCGCCGCCGCCGGGGTCATGGCATTGCGTTCGACCTTCACGCTCAGCCACAGCCGCACCAATGCCTGCTCGTCGAGGACGTAAATTTCCTGATCTTCGGCCATGCCAGCCCCTCGATACCCCAATTGCCCAACGGGATATCACACAATCGCCCGATCCTGAATGCACAACCTGCGCCGCCCGAAGCGCGCCATTGATGCAGATGAACCGGAAGCGCCGCAGCCTGCGTTCTGAACCGGGCAAGATTTCGGAAAAAACTTTATCTTTCAGTGCGCGTGCGCCACATTCCAGGCCTGTCGGAGATCGCCCGCAATGCATCGCACCATCCTCGCCGCCGCCACGCTTGCCACTGCCATTGCCGCCACCCCTGCGCGGGCCGGGCTGATAGAGGAGCTGCAACCGGGCAGCCAGTGGTCGATGGACTGGGCCGAGAACAAGTGCCGCCTCGTGCGGTTCTTCGGCCCCGAGAATAACCGCCACCTGCTGGTGATCGAACAGTTCTGGCCAGCAGAGACCTTCACCCTCGGGATGGCCGGGCCCGCCTTTGCCAGATCGGATGTCGATGCGCCCACGGGGCTGCGCTACCGCACCAGTCAGGCACCGTTCGACGGCGCCCTCAGTCGCGGCGAGATGAAGGGCTTTGGCACGGCGCTGTTCTACACCGCGATCGGCCTGTCCGCCCCGCCCGTCCAGACCCCGCCCGCCTCGGCCCCGGTCACCAAGTTCCCGATGCTCGATACCACGCTCGCGGGCGAGACGGAGTTCGTCGCGCTCAGCCAGAAGAACAAGGAAGTGCGCTTCCGCACCGGATCGCTCGCCTCGGCGTTCAAGCTGCTCAACCAGTGCACGCAGGATCTGGTGAAGTTCTGGGGGATCGATGTCGAACGCCACCTCACCGCCACGCGCATGCCGGTGTTCGTCAACGAAAAGCGCATGGCTACGGACCTTCTGACCTACATCCCCTTCGACAAGATGGGTGAGGAACGCGGCATCATGCGCCTGCGGGTGCTGGTGAGCGAGGCGGGCGCGGTTGAGGATTGCGTGCTGCTGGAGGCGCCCAATATCGCCTTGCTCCAGCCGCCGGTCTGCAAGTGGATCAGGAAGGCAAAGTTCGAACCCGCGCTCGATGCGCAAGGGGCGCCGATGCGGTCTTATTTTGCCACGACGATCACCTATTCCAAGGGGTAGCGCCGCAAGGGCACCGCTTCGGTTCGTCGCATAACGACTTGAAAGTGCAAGATTGCCTTGGCAGCTTGGGGGCCTGTTCGAAATGGAGCCTCCGATGCGCCGCACCCTTCTCGCGCTTGCCGCCCTGTCTGCTGCTGTCCCCGCCCACGCCGCGCCGGTGGTGCTGACGCCGAGCGGCCAGTGGAACGTCGATTTTGCAGATGAAAAGTGCCGCCTGATCCGCACCTTTGGCGAAGGAGAGGACCGGCATCTTCTGGCCTTCCAGCAATATTGGCCCGCCCGAAAGTTCGGGATGACTATCGCAGGGAGCGGGCTTGAAGGCTTTGTCAGCCGGGCGAAGACCGATTTGCGTCTGTTCGAAACGCATGAACCGATCCGTTACGGCCCCTTTGCCGGGAAGGTCGAAGGGTTCGGGGATGCGGTGATCTACTCAAACCTCGCATTCGACGACGGCGCACCGGCACCCGGTGAGGACACGGCGACGGGCGCAGTGCCGCTGATCGATACCGCGTATGCCAAACAGGTGCGGTTCATCGAGCTGCGCCAGCGGAGTAAGCTGGTGCGGCTCGAAACCGGGCCGATGGATGCCGCCTTTGACGTGCTCAACCAGTGCACGATGGACCGGCTGCGCCAGTGGGGTCTTGATCCCGAACAGCACCGCACCGCGCAGAGCGGGCCGGAATGGCTCAACCGCGATGCACTGGTGCGGCGGATCGTAGCGAACTATCCGCGCGAGGCCTCGGCGCAGGGCGAGCAGGGAATCATGCAGATGCGCGTGATCGTCGCCGCCGACGGTTCGGTTGAAAGCTGCACCATGCTCAAGACGACCAACACGACCCAGCTCGAATCCCCGGCCTGCGATGTCATGAAGCGCGCCAAATTCGATCCAGCGCGCGATGCGGCAGGGCAGCCGTTCCGGTCGTTTTACGCGACTGTCATCACCTACCAGATCGGCTGAAGCTGAAGCCGTCTCACAGCACCGTTGTAATGAAATGCAGGGTCATGCCCACCAGCCCGCCTACCAGCGTGCCGTTGATGCGGATGAACTGGAGATCGCGGCCCACTGCGCCCTCGACACGGTCGGTGATGGTGCGGGCGTCCCAGCGTTTCACCGTTTCTGACACCAGCCGCACGATCTGATCGCCATAGCGCGTTGCCACGCCCACCAGCGTGCGGCGGGCAAAGCGGTTGATCTGGTGCTGGAGCCGCGCGTCCTTCTGCAAGGCCTCGCCCAGTTCTGCGAGCATGTTGCGCATTTCTGCGCCCATCCCGCTTTCGGGATCGCGCGCACGGCGGATCAGCGACTGGCGGATGCGTTCCCACACCCCCGTCCACCACACCGCCACAGCCGGGTTGGCGATCAGGTCGCGCTTCATGTCCTCCACCTTGGCGCGGGTGGCGGGATCGTGCTGCAAGTCCTGCCCGAGCTTGGCGAGCCCTTCTTCAATCTTGCCGCGCAAGGGGTGATCGGGGTTCACCAGCACTTCGGCGAGCAGTTTATAAAGCCCGTCAAGCACGCTGGAGGAGATGGTCTTGTCGATCCCCGCCCAGCGCAGCACGCCCGCCACGCGCTGGTGGATGATATCGCGGATGGTTTCCTCGTTATCCTCCAGCGTCAGGCCGGCCCAGCGCACGAAGCCATCGATCAGCGGCTGGTGGCGCTTGTCGGCCATCGCGCTTTCGATCATCCGGCCAGCAAGGGGCGCAATGTCGAGCTTGGCGAGCGGGCCGGCAAGCCCGCTGCGCACCTGATTGCCGAGCCGGTCGGGATCCAGCGATTCGAGCACCTCGGCCAGCAGCTCTGCCGCGCCCGAGGTAATGCGCGAGCGTTCGTCCACGCTTTCGCCATTGGGGCCCCGCTCAGGCGAGGCGGCCAGAAATTCGCCCGCCGCCTTGGCAATGTTCATCCCGGCCATGCGCCGCGCAACCACGGCGGGGGTGAGGAAATTCTCGCGCAGGAAGGCCGCCATCGTATCGGCGATGCGGTCCTTGTTTTCAGGGATGATCGCGGTGTGCGGGATCGGCAGGCCGAGCGGATGGCGGAACAGCGCGGTCACCGCGAACCAATCGGCAAGGCCGCCCACCATCGCCGCTTCGGCAAAGGCGTGGACATAGCCCCACGCGGGGTGGCCGGTTGTCGCCAGGCCATGGGTGGCGATGAAGATCGCCGCCATCGCCGCCAGCATCCCCGTGGCGGTCCAGCGCATCCGCCTGGCGCGGTCAGCCGTCAGCGGTTGTCCGCCAAAGGTCAGGGGCCTTAGGGATCGCGTCGCCATCCTGTCGGCCTTAGCCCGCATGGGGGCGATCCGTCACCCCTTTTGCGGTCATTCCGCAGGTTCAGTGCCGGGCGGCAGTTGCCGCGCCTGAATGGTGCCGGGGAAGGGCAGATCGGGTTCGGGCGTGCCGTGCGGGCGCTTGTCATCGCCCGGCTTGTAGGTCAGCATCCGCGAACGCAGCCACGGCCCCACGCGCTTTTCGAAGCCATCGGCAAGGCTGAAGCCCGCCGGCACGATCAGCAGCGTCAGCAGCGTCGAGAGCACCAGCCCGCCGATCACCACGATGCCCATCGGCTGGCGCCACGCCCCGTCGCCCGAAAGCGACAGCGCCACCGGCACCATACCTGCGGTCATCGCCACGGTGGTCATCACGATCGGCTGCGCGCGCTTGTGCCCGGCATCGAGGATCGCATCGAGCTTGCCCACGCCCTTGTTCATCTCCTCGATCGCGAAGTCGATCAGCAGGATCGAGTTCTTCGAGACGATGCCCAGCAGCAGCAGGATGCCGATATAGACCGGCATCGAATTGGGCTGGCCCAGCAGCCAGATCAGCAGCACGCCCCCCAGCGGCGCCAGCGCCAGCGAGGTCATGTTGACCAGCGGGCTCATGAGACGCTTGTAGAGCAGCACCAGTACCGCGAACACCAGCAGCACGCCGGCGATGATCGCGATGATGAGATTGGTGATCAGTTCGGCCTGCCATGCCTCCTCGCCCACGACATCGCGGATCACGCCAAGCGGCAGCTTCTGGAGCACCGGCAGGGCATCGATCTGCGCCTGCGCATCGCCCTTCAGCACGCCCGCCGCCAGATCGGCGCCCACCAGCACCCGGCGGTTCTGGTTGTAACGCTGAATCGCAGTGGGACCGGACCCGAAGGTGATATCGGCCACCCGGCTCAGCGGCACCGAACCGCCGCCGGTGACGGGCACGGGCAGGTTTTCGATGGTGCGGAAATCGCTGCGGGCTTCTTCGGACAGGCGCACCACGATCGGGATCTGGCGATCCGAGAGCGAGAAGCGCGCAGCGTTCTGTTCGATCTCGCCCAGCGTGGCGATGCGGATCGTCTGCGACAGGGCGGCGGTGGTGACGCCCAGTTCGGCGGCAATCTTGTCGCGCGGGGTGATGATGATTTCAGGCCGCCTCAGATCGGCGCTGACCCGCGGGGCGACCAGCGACTTGAGGCCCTTCATCTGCTCGACCAGCTTGGTCGCGGTTTCATCCAGCAGCACCGGATCGCTGCCCGCCAGCATCACGGTCATATCGCGGCCCGAACCGAACCCGCCCGATTGCGACTGGAAGCGCACCCGCGCATCCGGGAACTGGGCAAGCTTGGGGGCGAGCTGGCGTTCAAATTCGATCGAGGTGCGTGCGCGGTCTTCCTTCAGCTTGACGAAGATCGACGAGCTTTCGCCCAGCCGAATGCGTTCCAGCAGGCGTTCGACCTCGGGCTCCTTGCGCAGTTCATCTGCGATGGCGTTGACCACCCGGCGCGTTTCATCAAGCGTGGTGCCGGGCACCATTTCGATTTCGACGCGGCTGTTTTCATCATCGATGGTCGGCTGGAACTGGCCGGGGATCTGGCCGAACAGCACAATGGTGATGAGCAGCGAGAACCAGCCGATGCCGAGCATCCACACGCGGTGATCGTAGAAACGCGCGGTCATCCAGCGCGTGCCTTCGGCAAGGCGGCTGGTGCCGTTGGCGGGCATTTCGATGGCCTTGAAGGCGAAGAAAGCGGCCAGAAAGGACAGCAGCGATACGGCCAGCACGATCACCACCTCGAACATCTTGGCGACGACGAGATTGAGCGTGGTATTGGTATCGGCCTCCACGGCGGCGGCGATCTGCTTGTGGACATCCAGTCCGAGCAGGCCCTTCCATGGCGGAGCGGCGCTCAGCCAACTGGCAACCTTGGCTGAAACCATGCCGGTCGACAGCTCGAACAGTGTCAGCGCGGGCACGGCCAGCAACACGATCACCGCGAGCAGCAGCGAGGGCACATAGAGATAGCGGTTGCGCGGACCAGCCAGACCGGCGCGGCGCGCGGCCATCTTGCCGGTGTCGAGCGTCCACGCCAGCACCCGCATGTAGGAATCAAGCGCCGGGCCGCCGCCATGTTCGGCATGGCCCTTGGCCTTGAGGAAATAGGCCGCCATCAGCGGCGTGATCATGCGCGCCACGGCAAGGCTCATCAGCACCGCGACCACCACGGTGATCCCGAAGTTCTGGAAGAACTGGCCCGAAACGCCCGGCATCAGGCCGACCGGCAGGAACACCGCGACGATGCAGAAACTGGTCGCCACCACCGGCAGGCCAATCTCGTCGGCCGCGTCGATCGAGGCCTGATAGGCGGTTTTGCCCATGCGCATGTGGCGCACGATGTTCTCGATCTCCACGATCGCATCGTCGACCAGCACGCCCGCCACCAGCGCCAGCGCGAGCAGCGACAGGAAGTTGAGGTTGAACCCGAGCAGGTCCATGAACCAGAAGGTCGGGATCGCGGACAGGGGAATGGCGACCGCGCTGATGAAGGTCGCGCGCCAATCGCGCAGGAACAGGAACACCACCACCACGGCCAGCACAGCCCCTTCGACCAGCGCCCAGATCGAGGAATTGTACTGCTGGCGGGTATAGGTGGTGTTGGTCGAGAGTTTGATGAACTGGACGCCGGGGTTTTCTTCCTCGATCTTGTCCATCTCCGCGAGGGCCGCGTCATAGACCGTGAGATCCGATGCCCCGCGCGCCCGGCTCATGGCGAAGTTGACGACTTCCTTGCCGCCCACTTCGCTGATCGAGGTGCGCTCGGAATAGCCGTCACGGACCTTGGCGATATCGGCGAGCCGCACGGTGCGCCCGCCGCCAAGCTGGATCTGGGTCTGCGAGAGCTGATAGGCGCTGTCCGAATTGCCCAGCACCCGCAGCGACTGGCGCGTGCCGCCGATTTCGGCAAGACCGCCTGCCGCATCAAGATTGCTCTGGCGCAGCACCGCGTTGATCTGCGAGGCGGTGACCCCGAAGGACTGCATCCGCGCCGGATCAAGGATCACCTCGATCTGCCGGTCGACCCCGCCGAAGCGGTTGACTTCGGCCATGCCGGGGATCTTCAGCAGCCGCTTGGCCACCGTATCATCGATGAACCAGCTGAGCTGCTCCACGGTCATGTCGTCGGCTTCCACCGCGACATAGCCAATCGGCTCGCCCACCACGTTGACCTTGTTGACCTGCGGTTCGAGGATGCCGTCAGGCAGGGACCCGCGCACGCCGTCAATCGCGGTTTCAACCTCGTTGACCGCTTCGATCAGGTTGGTGCCGATCTCGAACTCAACGAAGGTCTGCGAGGAGCCTTCGCGCGCAGTCGACTGGATCGAATCCACGCCCGCGATCGAACGCAGCGCGCTTTCGACGCGCTGGGTGATCTGGTTCTCGATCTCGGTCGGAGAGGCGCCCGGCTGGGAGATCGACACGCGCACCGCCGGAAACTCGACATCGGGATTGTCGGTCACGTCCATGCGGCTGAAACTGACGATCCCGGCGATCAGCAGGCCGGTGAAGAACACCAGCGGAATCACCGGGTTGCGGATCGACCAGGCCGAAATGTCGCGAAGTGCCATGAAAGTTCTGCCTGTGCTGTGCCGGTCGCGGCCCTCCCCCTGTTGCGCGGCCATGCGCGCAAGGGGCGGGGCGCCTTACTTCTTCTGTGGTTGCGGGTTGACGGATTCGCCCGGGTTGAGGAACCCGCCGGCCCGCAGCACGACACGCTCCTTGCCGGTGAGGCCTTCGGTGATGGCGATGCCGGTGGCTGTGACCGCACCGGTCTTGACGGCGCGCCGCACGGCCTTTTTGTCATCACCCACAACATAGACATAGCTGCCCTCGGCATCGGCCAGCACCGCGCTTTCGGGCAGCACGGTGGCGGTGAAATTGCCGCTGGCGATGCGCGCCGTGGCAAAGCCGCCGGGGCGCAGGCCGGGCGCAAAGGACAAGGCGATGCGCGCCGTGCCCTGCCGCGTGGCCTGATCGATCACAGGGGAAATCTGCCAAATCTGGCCCTTGAAGCTTTCGGCCGATCCGGTCGGCGTGATGGTGGCCATGGTGCCCACCGAAAGCTTGGCGAGCTGTTCTTCGGAAAGCTGGGCGAGCATTTCCATCTCGCCGCCGCTGGCGATGGTGAACAGCGCAGGGGTGCCTCCACCCACCGTCTGCCCCGGCTCGACATTGCGGGCGAGGACATAGCCGGTCGCAGGGGCGACGATATTGAGCCGCTGGTTGCGCGCGCGCTGTTCGGACAGCTGCGCCTGCGCCACCTTGACGCGGGCAACGGCCGCATCGCGGGTTGCCGTCAGCCGGTCGACATC
>JAGKSZ010000095.1 GCA_018991295.1 Porphyrobacter sp.
ACCAGCGTCGGGATGCCGATGCCGAGGTTGACGTAATAGCCGTCCTTCAATTCGCGCGCGGCGCGCATCGCCATTTCGTCACGGGTCCAGCCGGTGGGAAGCGTGGTCATGGATGTTACTTCTCTTGATTGCGAAACAGCGACGGGATCAGAAACCAGCCATCACCGATCAGCGGTTCGATGCCGGAACCCGCCTCGGGGTTGAGCAGATATTTGAAACGCTCGTCAAAATCGGGACGCTCGTCACCGGCTATGGCGATGATGCAGGCGATCCCGGAGAGATTGTCGCGCCGCGCCTGCTTGCCATCGCCGCCCTCGCGGCGTAGCGAGATGATGTCCTGCCCGCGCGGATCGAGCCCCGATTGCTCCAGCGCGGTGCGCAAGGCGCCGGACTGGTCGGTGGAGAGGTCAGACAGCCAGGCGATCTCCACCCCCGCATCGCGCAGCACCGCAAGGCCAATTGCCAGTCCGGGATCGGCGGCAGGTGCGGCCGGGGGCACAAACTGGCCGCCAGCCGGATCAAGATCGATCATGGCGACCAGCTGCTCGCCCTTGGCACAGCGGCGGCGCTTGCCATCAAGTGCAACCGGATCGGCCAGCACCGCAGACGGCAGCTCCTCACCCGCAGCCGCAGCGCGGGCGGAGGCATAGCCATAGCGCACAAAGCGGGCGAAGTTGGCCTGTTCGGGCGCGATCGGGCGATTGGGATCGGGGTAGCTGACATCGGGCAGCGCAGCGCGGACCGGGGCAGGCACGGGAGCCGGGATCGGAGGCGGCGTCGGAGCCGGGGCCGGGGCCGGTTTGGGCGCAGGCGCAGGCATGGCAGCCGGTGCCGCAGCAGGACGGTTCACAACGGGCGCGGCCACTGGCGCAGGCGCTGGCGCTGGCGCAGGTCTGGTCACAGACGGCGGGACCGGGAGAGGCGCTGGCGCTGGCGCTGGTGTTGGAGCTGGCGCTGGCACGGGGAGCGGCGCTGCGACCACAGGCACGGGCGCCTCAACGGCCACTGGCGCTGGCGGTGGAACTGGCGATGGCGTAATCGCCGGGGCGGGCGCGGGCACCGCCGCGGGTACCGGCGCGGGCGTGGGCCGCGCTGCAGCCGTTGCAGGTGCCGTAGCCGTAGCCGTAGCCGTAGCCGTAGCCGTGGCGGCAGGCGACGGTGTCTCATTCTTGTCCAGAACCCGCGATCCGAACATCGTCGAGCCCGCAATCGCCGGGATTACCGCTGCGACACAGCCCGACAAGGCGGTTCCCGCAGCCAAAGCCAGCAGCGCTGCAAGCCTCTTGTCCATCACGCCGTCTCCCTCTCCCTCACGGTCCGGAACTCGATCTTCTTGTCATAGGGTGCGCCAAGGACGATCCGGTTAACGAAAACGCCTGCCAAATGGATCTGATCGGGATCAAGCGCGCCGGCCGGCACCACTTCCTCGACCTCGGCAATGCAGATTTTTCCGCAGGTGGCCGCCGGCAAGTTGAAGTTGCGGGCAGTCTTGCGGAACACCAGATTGCCCGTCTCGTCTGCCTTCCACGCCTTGACGATGGCAAGATCAGCGAAAATCCCGTGCTCAAGGATGTAGGTCTGCATCACCCCGTCACGATCGGGAAAGTCCTTGTGTTCCTTGCCCTTGGCCACTTCGGTGCCCACGCCCGTGCGGGTGTAGAAGCCGGGGATCCCCGCGCCGCCAGCCCGCATCCGTTCAGCCAGGGTGCCTTGCGGGCAGAATTCGACTTCCAGCTCGCCAGCCAGATATTGCCGCTCGAACTCCTTGTTCTCTCCGACATAGGAGCTGATCATCTTCCTCACCTGCCGGGTGCGCAGCAGCTTGCCGATGCCTTCATTGTCGATCCCGGCATTGTTGCTGGCAAAGGTGAGGTTCTTCACCCCCGAATCGCGAATCGCATCCAGCAGACGCTCGGGCAGGCCGCACAGGCCAAAACCGCCAGCGGCAATCAGCATGTCATCGCGCAGCACGCCGGCAAGCGCACTGGCGGCGTCGGGATAAAGCTTGGTCATGGAGCGGGGCTGCCTCTCATGGTGTCGCGCAAGGATGAACCCCGGGGTGCGGGATCGAAGCCGTGATTAGAGCGTTCCGGGGGCGCTGTCACGCCTTGGCGAGAGGCAAAGTCGAATCACCTTTCATGTTGCGTCGCAAAACTTTCACAATGGCGATTTCTGCCCAAAATTTGGGCGATTGCCGCCATTTTGGGCAGAAATTTGCAAGTTTGCGCACAAATCTACACGAAAACTGGTGTTAGTTGCACTCTTTGCAATCAAATACGCATCTTTCGCACTTGCACAAGGCCGTCGCTTGGGGCAATTGGGAGGTGCCTTTCAGGCATCCTCTCCCAAACTTTTCAAGCCCGGCACCCAGTGCCGGGCTTTTTTCTTGCCCTGCGGCGCGGATGCACTCCGCAGCCACCGCAGCCGTCGGCCGATTGCATTCGCCAGCTGCCGTTCCTAGCTATCCAGCCATATTCCGGTAGGACAGGAAAATCATATGGCTGACGCCGAAACCACCACCCCTGCACGCACTGTCAGGCTTCAGGTTGCCCCTGCCCGGCAGGAGGAATCCGGGGCGGGAATCGCGCGCATGCCGCGTTCCGCCTTCCAGAAGCTCGGCATCACTGAAGGCGATGTGGTCGAGATCCGCGGCAAGCGCACCACCGCCGCGATCGCCATGGCTGCCTACCCGGAAGATGACGCGCTCGACGTGGTGCGATTGGACGGGCTTCAGCGCGCCAATGCGCAAGGGGGATCGGGCGAGCATGTCGAAATCGCCCGCGGCGAATCGCGCCCCGCCACCCGGGTCGTCTTCGCCCCCGCCCAGCGCGAAATGCGCCTGCAAGGCCCGACTCAGGCGCTGAAGCGCAACTTCTTTGGCCGCCCGCTTGTTGCCGGCGATCTGGTTGCCACCACCGGCCAGCAGCCCGTGCAGAACATGCCCGCAGACGTGCGCCAGCTGCGGCGTGCCCCCGCCTATGCCCTCACCCAGATCCGCCTCACCGTCGCCTCGACCAGCCCCAAGGGCCTCGTCCACATCGACGAGAACACCGAGGTTGAACTGCGCGCCGAATTCGAGGAACCGCGCGATGGCCGCGCGGTGGTCAACTATGACGATGTCGGCGGGATGGAGGAGACCATCCGGGCTTTACGCGAGATGGTTGAACTGCCCCTGCGCTATCCGGAACTGTTCATCCGCCTCGGCGTGGAACCGCCCAAGGGCGTGCTGCTCCACGGCCCGCCGGGCACGGGCAAGACCCGCCTTGCACAGGCGGTCGCCAACGAATCCGACGCCGAATTCTTCATCATCAACGGGCCTGAAATCATGGGCTCGGGCTATGGCGAATCGGAAAAGCGCCTCCGGGAGGTGTTCGAGGAAGCGACCCGCGCATCCCCTGCGATCATCTTCATCGACGAGATCGATTCGATCGCCCCCAAGCGCACCCAAGTGCCCGGTGAGGCCGAAAAGCGCCTTGTCGCCCAGCTCCTGACCCTGATGGACGGGCTGGAAAAGCGCGCCAATCTCGTCGTGATCGCCGCCACCAACCGCCCCGATGCCATCGACGAGGCGCTGCGCCGTCCCGGCCGGTTTGACCGCGAGATCGTGATCGGCGTCCCCGACCAGCGCGGGCGGCGCGAGATTCTCGCCATCCACACCCGCGGGATGCCCTTGGAAAGCGCGGTCGATCTCGATGAACTCGCCCGCGTCACCCACGGTTTTGTCGGCGCGGATATCGCGGCGCTAGCGCGTGAGGCCGCGATCGAGGCGGTGCGCCGGATCATGCCGCGCCTCGACCTTGATGAACGCACCATCCCGCCCGAAGTGCTGGAAGACCTGTGCGTCACCCGCGATGATTTCCTGAGCGCGCTCAAGCGCGTCCAGCCTTCCGCGATGCGCGAGGTGATGGTGCAGGTGCCCAATGTCGGCTGGGACGACATCGGCGGCGCGGGCGAAGCGACCGACAAGCTGAAGGAGGGGATCGAACTCCCCCTCAAAAACCCCGACGCCTTCCGCCGCCTCGGCATCCGCCCGGCCAAGGGTTTTCTGCTCTATGGCCCGCCCGGCACCGGCAAGACCCTGCTGGCGAAAGCTGTCGCCAAGGAGGCGGAGGCGAACTTTATCTCGATGAAATCCAGCGACTTGCTGTCCAAGTGGTATGGCGAAAGCGAGCAGCAGATCGCCCGGCTTTTCGCCCGTGCCCGTGCAGTCGCGCCTTGTGTGGTGTTCATCGACGAGATCGATTCGCTGGTTCCGGCCCGCGGTTCAGGACAGGGCGAACCGCAGGTCACCGGCCGCGTGGTCAACACCATTCTTGCCGAAATGGACGGGCTGGAAGAGCTGCAATCGGTGGTCGTGATCGGCGCTACCAACCGGCCGACGCTGGTCGATCCGGCGCTGCTGCGCCCCGGCCGCTTCGACGAGCTGGTTTACGTGGGCACCCCCGACAAGGCCGGCCGCGCGCATATCCTGGGCATTCACACCGGCAAGATGCCGCTGGCCGGCGATGTCGATCTGGCGGGGCTTGCCGCCGAGACAGAGCGGTTCACCGGGGCCGATCTCGAAGACCTCGTACGCCGGGCCGGCCTTGCCGCGCTGCGCCGCGTGGGGGGTGAGGTCACCGCGGTCGAAGCGCAGGACTTCGCCGCCGCACTCAGGGATTCGCGCGCGACCGTCACCGCCGAGATGGAAGACGACTACAAGAAGATGCGCGGCGAACTGAAGAAGCGCGCCGCCGCCGTCCAGCCGATCGGCTTCCTGTCACCGGAACTGCTGACCCCGACCAGGGAGAAGAAGCACGATTAAGGCCCGCGCCGACCGAAAAATGTTTCACGTGAAACATTCTGTGGTCGGCCCACCGGATTCCGCCTGTCGGGCAGGGGTCTGCGAGGGGTCTGGAGGGGGTCGAAGCCGGGTCTGGCCCGGGTCTGGCCCACCCCTGCCATCAATGGGCCGCGTCCCAGCTCAGCCCGGTGCCGATTTCCACGCCCAAAGGCACGGTCAGTTCAACCGATGGCAGCGCGGCTTCGGCCATCACCTGCCGGATGATCGGCGTGGCGGCCTCCACCCGGCCCTCGGGCAGTTCGAACACCAACTCGTCGTGCACCTGAAGCAGCATCCGCACATCGGTGAGGCCTGCATCCGCCAGCGCGGGCAGCATCCGCGCCATTGCCCGCTTGATAATGTCGGCGCTGGTGCCCTGAATGGGGGCATTGATCGCGGCGCGCTCGCTGCCCTGGCGTTCGGCCTGGTTCTTCGAATTGATCCGCGGGAACCACGTCTTGCGGCCAAACAGCGTTTCGGAATAGCCCCGCGCCCGCACGCTCTCCAGCGTTTCGTGGATGTAACGCTGGATGCCCGGAAACCGCTGGAAATAGGTGTCGATCATCGCCTGCGCCTCGTCCGGCTCAACCTCCAGCCGCCCGGCCAAGCCCCAGCGCGAAATGCCATAGAGGATCGCAAAGTTGATCGTCTTGGCGCGTGCGCGGGTATCGCGCGTCACCTCACCGAACATCTCGCGCGCGGTGCGGCTGTGAATGTCCTCGCCGTTGGCAAACGCCTCCTTCAGGCTCTCGACATCGGCCATGTGCGCGGCAAGCCTGAGTTCGATCTGCGAATAGTCCGCCGCCAGCAGCACATTGCCGGGTTCGGGCACGAAAGCCTCACGGATCTGGCGGCCAATCGCGGTGCGGATCGGGATATTCTGCAAGTTGGGATCGGTCGATGAAAGCCGCCCGGTCTGCGCGCCGACAAGGCTGTAACTGGTGTGCACGCGGCCGGTATCGGGGTTGATCGCTTCCTGAAGCGCATCGGTATAGGTCGATTTCAGCTTGGCCAGCTGCCGCCATTCCAGCACCAGCCGCGCAATGGGAGCACCTTCGAGGCTGAGCTTTTCCAGCACCGAAACATCGGTCGAATATTGCCCGCTCTTGCCTTTCTTGCCGCCCTTGTAGCCCAATTTGTCGAACAGGATTTCGCCCAGCTGCTTGGGGCTGCCGACGGTGAATTCCTGCCCCGCAACGCTGTGGATCTCGCCCTCCAGCCGGGCGATTTCCTTCGAGAATTCTTCCGACAATTTGGCCAGCCGCGCCCGGTCCACGCGGATGCCTTCGCGCTCCATGCGGGCAACCACCGGGATCAGCGGGCGGTCCACCCGTTCATAGACCCGCGCCCCGCCTTCTGCGGCAAGGCGCGGCTTCAACAGCGCGTGGAGCCGCCATGTCACGTCCGCATCCTCGGCGGCATAGGCGGTGGCGCGGTCCAGCGGGACTTCGGCAAAGCTGATCGCCTTCTTGCCGGTGCCGCACAGCTCCTTGAAGGGGATCGGGGTGTGGCCGAGGTGGCGCTGGGACAGCTCGTCCATCCCGTGGCCGCCCCCCATGCCTTCCTCGCCCCGCCCGGCATCGAGGTTGAAGCTGATCACCATCGTATCGTCGATCGGGCTGACGATAATGCCCTGCCGCGCCAGCACGTTGAGATCATACTTGCCGTTCTGGAAGATCTTGAGAACCGCCTCGTCCTCCAGCAGCGGCTTCAATGCGGCAATCGCCTGCGCCATCGGCACCTGCGCCGGCTTTTCGGCAAACATGTCGCTGCCGCCGTGACCCAGCGGGATGTAGCAGGCATCATTCGGCCCCAGCGCAAGGCTCACCCCCACCAGATCGGCGCGGATCGCATCGAGTGAACTGGTTTCGGTATCCACCGCCACGGCCTGCGCTGCGCGGGCGCGGGTGACCCATGCCTCCAGCCGTTCGAGCGTCTGCACCGTTTCATAGGCGGCATGATCGATGGCCGGAAAATCGGGGAGCGGCTGGCGGTTGGCATCGCCTGCGTCCTTTGTGCCCGGCGTGGTGGGCTTGGGCGGGTTCAGGTCGGTGGGCCGCGAAGGGCTGCCTGTGCCCGCATCCAGCCGACGCAGCAGCGAGGTAAAGCCGTGCTGCGTCAGGAAGGCGGCCAGCGGTTCGGGCGGGACGGGGCCAAGCACCATCTCCTCCAAGGGCTGGGGCAGATCGCAATCTTCCTTCAGCGTTACCAGCACCTTGGAAAGTTCGGCATCGCCGCGCCCTTCGATCAGGCGGTCACGCAGTTTGGAAGGCTTCATCGCAGGCGCTGCATCAAGCGCGGCGGTGAGTGAGCCGTGTTCGGCAATCAGCTTGGATGCAGTCTTGGGGCCGATCCCGAAAATGCCGGGCACGTTGTCCACGCTGTCGCCCATCAGCGCCAGCACATCGCCCACCAGATCGGGGCCGACGCCGAACTTCTCCTCGACCTCCTCCAGCCAGATGCGCTGGTTTTTCATGGTGTCGAGCATGTCGATGCGCGCACCACCCTGCTCACCGATCAGCTGCATCAGATCCTTGTCGGAGGACACGATGGTCACATCCCACCCCCTCTCCTGCGCGCGGCGCGCATAGGTGGCGATGAGATCATCGGCCTCCAGCCCCGGCACTTCGATGCAGGGCAGGCTGAAGGCGCGGGTGGCATCGCGGATCAGCGGGAACTG
>JAGKSZ010000008.1 GCA_018991295.1 Porphyrobacter sp.
ACGTTTCACGTGAAACATCGCCGGATCAGGCGGCGCGGGTCAGCAGGGTTACCTGTGCCTTGCTGAAATCGAGGCTCGCAAGGCCATCGGCCACCAGACACTCGCCTGCACCTGCCCGCGCCGATCCGTCCTTTGTCGCCACGGCGCCCTCCAGCGGCAGCACCAGCAGCGCGCCCGGATAGGCAGCCAGCGTCGCTGCATCGGGGGCGCCTTCGATCCGGTCCAGCCGGAAGTGCGGCCCATCAACCAGCACCGGCCCATCGGTGATTTTTCGTTTGTTCTGAGGGTGATAGACCCCGCAATCGGCCACCGCCAGCGCCCGCTCCAGATGCAATTCGCGCGGGCGGCCATAATCATAAAGGCGGAAAGTGGTCTCGCTGGTCTGCTGCACCTCGACCAGCGCCAGGCCGGGGCCGATGGCATGGACGGTGCCGGCGGGCAGATAGAACAGATCGCCGGGGCGGGCGGGGGGCCAGACCAGCAGGTCCTCGATGGTGCCATCCTGCGCGGCGGCAGCGATTTCGTCCGGGGTCACATCGCGGTTGAACCCGATGGCAAGCGTGGCATCAGGTTCGGCATCGAGCACCAGCCAGCACTCCTCCTTGCCCGCCTCACCGGGCAGCGCGGTGGCATCGGAGGGGTGCACCTGCACCGACAATTTCTCGCTTGTGAACAGATACTTGACCAGAACCTGCGGCACCTGCAGCGGGGGCTCGAACCAGATCTCTCCGATGCGCTGGCCCGGCGGCGCGGCAAAGGGGGCGGGCAGGACCTCGCGGCCCCACACCTTCTCGACCATGCGGGTGGGCAGCTTGCGCGCCGTCACTGGTTCACCGCCCCGGGCAGCTGCCCCACGGCCTGCGCGCCCTGCCGGGTGGTGACCAGCACCTCTGAGCCCGACACGATGATGCACACATCCTCCAGCCCCACCGCCGAAATGCGCGGGCCATCGCTGCGGACAAGGACATTGCGGCAATCGATCAGATCGGCCGCTCCTTGTGCGATATTGCCCGCGGCATCCGCTGCGCCCGAGAGCGCCTCGGCCAGCGCGGCCCAGTTGCCGATGTCGGACCAGCCCATATCGGCAGGGACCATCGCGGCACGGGTGGTGTTCTCCATCACGGCGTAATCGACCGATTCCCCGGCGATCGCCGCAAAGGCTGCAGGCGCCGGGTGAAAACGCGCCGCCTCCCACGCGCCCTCAGCCACCGCTTCCCCGATAAGCCGCGCCATTTCAGGACGATAGGCAGCAAGCTCGGCCAGCAAATGTCCGGCACGGAAGGCAAAGATCCCGCCGTTCCAGCTGTAATCGCCGCTGGCGAGATACTCCGCCGCGCGCGCCAGATCGGGCTTTTCGACAAAGCGCCGGATCGCAAAGCCGCCCGGCAGCGGCGCGCCGCGCTGGAGATAGCCATAGCCGGTCTCGGGGCGATCGGCGGCAATGCCGAAGCTCACCAGCCAATCCTCACGCGCAAGGGCCGCAGCGGCGAGCGCGGCGGCGCGGAAGGCATCGGGGTCGGCAATGTGGTGATCGCTCGGGCAGACCAGCATCACCGCATCGGCAGGCAGCAGCGCAGCGGCAAGCGCGATGGCAGGGGCGGTGTTCCTCGCCGCCGGTTCGATCACCAGCCGCGCGCCGGGGCAATCGCCCAGCTGCGCAGTAATGACCGCCGCGTGATCCGCGCCTGCCACCACCATCGGCGGGGCAAAGCGATCATCCCCGGCCACGCGGCGCACCGCCTGCTGGAACAGTGTCTCCTCGCCCACCAGCGGCAGGAACGGCTTGGGACTGACCTTGCGGCTGACCGGCCACAACCGCGTGCCGCCGCCGCCGCACAGGATCACCGGATGGATCGAACTCACGCGCATACCCCTCGTTTCCGGGCCGCTATAACAGCATGTCTTGCCGAAACGTATGGCATCCCGGGATTATTCCGCACCCGTGCACATCAGAACCATTGCTGGCGCCAGTAAAAGGGCGCGGCGACCGGGTTGCCGGCGGCGTCCATCGCCGGGCGAAATCCCAGACGGCTTTCGACCAGCTGGCAGGTGATGCGATCGGCCTGCGCATCGGGACTGGGGCGCATGATAGCGCAATCGCGCGCGCGGCCATCGGTGCCCACGGTCACGCGCACGATCACCTGCGTGCCCTTGCGCGCCTCACGCCCGCCGGGGGGCACGGGAAAATCGCGGGCATTGTCGATCCGGCCGGAGATGTGGACGGGCTTGGATACGGCCACCCCGCCGCGCCCGCTGCCCGAATTGCCGCTGCCGGTGCCAAGCCCGCCGCCTGCTGCCCCTGTTCCATCCCCTGCCGCTGCTGCGCCCGATTGGCTGTCTGTGCCGGTCGAGGAGGCACGCGGCAGGGCGGCGTCTTTCTTCATCCGCACCCGGGGCGGCTGGGCGGCAACCGGCACAGCCACAGCCTTGCGCCCCGGCTCTCCTTGCGCACCTTCATCCGGTTCGGATTGATTTTCGGGCGGCGGCGGCGCGGGCGCGGGTGCAGGTCCGATGGCGAAGGCCGAAAGCACCTCGCGTTCCACCGCAGCGGTCATATCGGGCGCCAGTGCGCGGGCAAGACCATAGAGCGCGGCCAGGTGGAGCAGCACAATCCCTGACACCAGCGGCCAGCTCAGCCGCTTGCGCTGCGCGCTGTAGACCCCTTGTTTGTCCATGGGCGCTGACCCCGCCTCGTCCCTTTGATCCAATCCGGATGCGATTGCCCCCGAAACGCCTGCAAGGGCCCTATAACCGAAGGGGCAGCAATTGGCGATGGAGCGCAGCGATCGAGCGCGCACTGGATCACGAGCGGCGCGGCAACGATGAATTGCCGGACGCCGATACCAACTGCGTCCCTGCGGACGCGGGCGGCGCACCTGCGCGCTTTGCAGGGGTGGGACCGGGGCGCCTGAATTCGGGTTCCGGGCAGGGCCGCAGGGCACAATCGGGGCCTGCAGCAAGAGCGCGGGCCGGGGTGGGGCTTCCCGCGACAGGCCGCCCTCGCGGATGGTGGCGGATGATGCGCGGCAGCTGGCCGCGCCTGTCCGGGATTGCCTCCGGTCCGCTTGATCGCACCGGGATCGCTGCAGCCCTGATCGGCGGTGCGGGCTTTTTTGCGCTGGCCTGCCTCAGCCTGCTGCTCGCTCATGCCGGGGACATGGTAAGCCCGATCTGGCTTCCCAATGCCTGCGCGGTCGCGGTGCTGCTGCGCGCAGGCCTGCGCAACGAACTGCCGTTTTGCCTTGCCTGCTTTATCGCCAGCCTTGCCGCAGGCGTCATCATTGACCAGTCAGGCCCAACGGCGCTGGTGTTCTCGATCGCCAATCTGGCCGAGATTGTCGCCGTGCTCACGCTCACCCGCAGTGCCGGGCGGACACCACCGGACATGAACAGGCTCGCTGATCTGGCGCGCTTCGTGTGGGCGGGCGGGCTGATCGGCCCGATGATCTCGGCCATGATCGCAGTGCCGGTGATGGGCGCAAATCTTGCGCAGTGGCAGGCAGGCGCGGTGTCGTGGTTTCTCACCGACAGCATGGCGATGGTGCTGATCGTGCCGGTCGCGCTGCTGCTGACCGATCGGCTGCGCGGCACGCTTGCCCCTGCGCCCGCGCGCCCGCTGGAAAGCATTGTGCTGCTGGGCGGCGGCATGGTGAGCGCCTTTCTGGTGTTCGATCAGACCCATTATCCGCTGATGTTCGTGGTCCAGCCGATCACGCTGCTCCACGCCTTCCGGCTCGGCAGTCTCGGCTCGGCGCTCAATGTCGGGTCGGTCGCGGTGGTCGCCGGGGTGATGACCTTCGCCGGAGATGGCCCGATTGCGGCAGCCAGCGGGGGCGGCATTGCGCAATTGCACCTGTTGCAGGCCTTTGTGGCCGCCAATTTCCTGACCGGGCTGCCCGTCGCCGCGATCCTTGCCGGGCGCGACCGGATGATGGCGCGGCTGGAGGCCGGCAAGCGCGAGGTCGATCTGCTGGCCGACAATATCTCCGATGCGATCCTGCGCTACGATCTGGACGGGGTGTGCACCTATGCCTCGCCCTCGGTGGCCGAAGTCATGGGCGCATCGCCCGCGGTCTATCTTGGCAGCCACGCCAGTTCGCGGCTGCATCCTGATGCACAGGCCCGCATCCTCGAAACGATCGCGCGCCTGCTCGGCGGGACGAGCGAGCGTGAACGCGTGACCTATCGCCGCCTCGTCGATGGCCCCGATGGCTCGCCGGTGTTTCTTGAGGCCGATTGCGTGCTGGTCCGCAATCCTGAAACCGGCGCGCGCGATGGCGTGGTCGTCGCCGCGCGCGACGTGACCGAGCGGGTCGAGCTGGAACTGCTGCTCACCCGCGCCCGTCGCCGGGCCGAAAACGCGGCCAGCGCCAAATCGGAATTCCTCGCCAATATGAGCCACGAAATCCGCACCCCCATGAACGGGGTGCTGGGCTTTGCCGAACTGATGCTGCAAGGCGAACTGGAGGCCGACCAGCGCCGATTTGCCGAACTGATCGTGCAATCGGGCCGGTCGATGATGATGTTGCTCAACGATGTGCTCGATCTCAGCAAGATCGAAAGCGGACAGTTCGCGATCGACCTTGCACCGGTCAACCTCCACGCCAGCCTGGCTGAATGCGCCGCGCTTCACCGTCCGGCGGCGATGCGCAAGGGGCTGGCGCTTGATCTGGCCTGCGATGGCGGCACCGAACCAGCGTGGCACTTTTCCGATGCCCACCCGCCATGGCTTCTGACCGATGGACTGCGGCTGCGGCAGATCATGCTCAACCTGATCGGCAACGCGGTGAAATTCACCGAGGCAGGGCAAATCCGCATCACCTATCGGGTCCGCCCCAAGGAACTGCGCATCACCGTGGCCGACAGCGGCATCGGGATCAGCCCGCTCCAGCTGGAGACGATCTTCCTGCCCTTCACCCAAGGCGAGGCCAATACCGCGCGGCGATTTGGGGGGACGGGCCTTGGCCTGTCGATCAGCCGCCAGCTGGCAGCCTTGCTGGGCGGGCGGATCGAAGTGGAAAGCACGCCGGGGGAAGGATCGCGCTTCACGCTGGTGCTGCCGGCAACGCTGGTGCCGCCGGCCGCCCCGCCGATGCCGATCGAAACGCCCGAAACTGGCGTTCGAGCAGATGACCTGGCGCCCGCAGCCGCCATCGCCCCATCGCGCATCCTGCTGGTGGAAGATCACGATATCAACCGGCTGCTGGTCACCGAAATGCTCGAACGCTGCGGGCAGGAGGTTGATGTGGCGCATGACGGGAACGAGGCGATTGCGATGGTGATCGATTCGGTGATGCGCGCCCGGCCCTATGATCTGGTGCTGATGGACGTGCAGATGCCCGATTGCGATGGCCTTGCCGCCACCCGCACGATCCGCGCTGAGGGCATCGGACCGGGCCTGCTGCCGATCATCGCGCTGACGGCGAATGCCTTTCCCGAAGATGTCAGCGCGGCGCGGGCGGCCGGGATGCAGGGGCACCTCGCCAAGCCCGTGGTCTTCGCCCAGCTTGCCCGCGCCCTGCAACGCTGGCTGCCGACCCGCATCATCGAGACCGATCCTGCGACCGTGCCCTTCCCTGCTGCACCGCTCGCCGTCCCGGTGGCTGCACCGGTGGCCGAACGTGCGGCGCGCGCTTCGGCTCTGGCGCGCTCACCCCAGCTGGTGGCGCGCTGGCAGGCGCGGCGGCGTGAGGCGCTGGCGGCGGTGGCGGCAGGGCTGAAGGATGGGGCGCTGGCTCCGCCTGACAAGGCGCACGCCCGCGCAGCAGCAGCAGGCAGCAAGGATGCAGATGCGCTCGCACGGCTGCTCCACAAGCTTGCCGGGACCGCCGCGATGTTTGGTGAGCCTGCGCTCGGGATTGCCGCAGCCGCGCTTGAACGGGCGCTAGTCACCGGTGAGGATGCGGCGGTGTGCACGGCGCTTGCCGCCAGCCTGCTGGCCGAGGCTGAGGGCCACCCCGCCGCCGAACGCTCCCACGCACCGCAAGGCTAGCGCAACTGCCGCGCTGCCCCGCCCGATCGGGCGCGCGCAACCCTCGCTCTGGCGGCCTACACCGGGCCTGCTCCCCCTGACCCATAGCAAAAGGGCGGCCCGTTGCCGGACCGCCCTTTCGTATGTTTGGCCTTGAAGGTCCGATCAGAAGCGGACGCGAACCCCGAAGCGCACGCCCCACAGCGAACCATTGATGTTGGTCGCTTCGTTCGGCGCACGGAAGCTGGAGTAGCGGTACTGTGCGCAGGGCTGGGCCGCCGAGGTGGCAGCAGCGCCGCCAACCGTCTGGAGGCAGGTCACGTTCACGAGCGGCGCCGTGTAGGGGAAGCCCACCTGACGGATCGTGCCCCAGTCCTTGTCGATCAGGTTGAGCATGTTTTCGACGTCGGCCATCAGCTCCAGCTTGCCGCCGAAGACGAACGGCACTTCCTGACGCACCGACAGGTCCAGCTTGTGCACCCACGGGGTCTTGCCGATGTTCTTTTCAGCAATCTGGCCCTGATAGGCGTTCAGCTCCGAGTTCTGGATGAAGTTCTGGAACGCGGTGAAGGTGGCGGTCGAATCATAGACCACACGCGCATCGGCCGTCTGGCTGCTGACATCCGGCACATAGAGCAGACCGCGGCTCGCGCGGCCGTTCACACCGAACACCGCCGAACGGCCCGCCGTCGGATCGTTCATGGTGAAGCTGTAACGCTGGCCCGAACGGACGTTGTAGAACAGCTCCACGCGGGTGTTGTTGTCCCCGAACAGCTCGCCATCGAAACCGGTGCCGAGACGGAACTGGTGATCGCGCTGATAGTTGGCGATGCCCTGAGCCGCGAAGTTCGGATCGGTGAAGGCGGTGTTGGTGTAGTTCGAGAACGCCACCGACGAAGTGCCCGGGTTCTGGTCCTGCACGTCCTGGAAGGTGTAGGAACCATTCAGGAAGAAGCCGGAGTTCCAGCGTTTGTTGATGCGGCCGACGATGTTCCAGCTTTCACCGAAGCTGGTGTTGGTCAGCAGCATGTCGGTGTTTTCGCCCGCGGCAGCCGGCAGCACGTTGTAGCGCGGACGACCGTCCGGCAGCGTGCCGACCTGCTCAACCGAGCGAATGTCGGTCCACTCGAGCGCATTGTTGACGTTCGAGTAGATCACGTCGGCGCCGATGTTCCAGCCATCGCCCAGGAAGCCAAGGTTGGCTTCATAGTCGACCGAGCCCGAGAAACGCCACTGCGAGGGCGCTTCGAAGTTCGGATCGAGCGCGTTGGTCGGAGAACCGGCGAAGCCTGCCTGACGCACCGCCGCGATCAGCGCCTGCGGCACGCCCGGACCACCCGAGACGTTGTTCAGGGTCGCCGCGCCGAGGGTCTGCACCTGCGCCGTGGTCAGGCCGAGAACCGCCTGCTCGGGGATGGAGAAGGTGCCATCGGCGTTGCGGCGCACGCGCACCTGCTGGAGCGTCGGGCCGGGGTTCGAATAGTTGTTCGAAATCCACACCAGCGGGTTGCCGCCGCCGAACAGGCCCGCCGAACCACGGAGCTGCAAGCGGTCGGTCGGCTTCCAGTTCACGCCAAAGCGCGGCTGGAGCAGGTCACGGCCGTTGAGGGTCGAGGTGTTGGCAAAGCCGAAGCGGTTCAGGAAGAACTCGTTGAAGAACGGACGGTCCGGCGTATCGAACAGGTCGTAACGCACGCCTGCCACAACCGTGAGGTTGTCGGTGACGTCGATCGTATCGCTGATGCCGAAGGTCCAGCTGTTGTTCTGGAATTCAGCGGTCACGGTGTCGATCCCGCCACGCAGCGGCACGGCGTAATCGAGTTCGTTGGCCCGGCGCGCCTGGAAGTCGGCGAGGCTGTCAAAGTACCATGCACCCGAAACGCGCTGGGCGAACAGGTTGCGCACGTCCTGACGACGACGCTCGGCGATCAGCTTGAGGGTGTGGTTCTTCACCTTCAGGGTCGCGGCGAATTCGATCGCCAGCGACTGGCTGTCGAGCTCGTTGGCCTGACGGCTGATGTCCGGACCGAAGTTGATGCGCTGCTGGAACGGCGCGCAGACCAGCGGGGCCGAGCCGTTGACAGCGCCGCCCGCGGGCGGTGCGGCCGGGTTGGTCGGATCGAGACAGACCTGGAACTGGCCGAACTCGCGCCCGCCGATCGGCACCTGAAGGCGAACGTAATCGGCATAGGACACGCGCAGTTGGGTCGAGAAGCTGTCCGACCACTGGTTGTTCGACTGCAGAATCCCGAAGTGGTTGACCGCACCCTGCGTGTAGTTGTTCGACAGCAGGTTGTAGGTCGGGTTGGTGGCGGTGATCTGGCCGGTGCCGGTCTGGCCAGCCAGCAGCGCGCTGTCGTTCCAGATGTAGGTGGCGGTCAGACGGTGACCGTCAGCCACGTTCCAGTCCAGCTTGGTGATCAGCTTGTCGTCCTTTTCGACGATGTCGCTGGCCACGCCGAGCGTGTCGTAGTTGTAGACGGTCTGCGCGATGCTGCTGATGTTGGTGATCTCGGCTTCGGTGATCCCGAGCTGCGAGGGATCGACATCCGCCGGGACAGTGTCACGGGTGCGTTCATAGGTGACCGCGAAGAACAGCTTGTCCTTGATGATCGGGCCGGTGACCTGCGCCACATAGACCTGCGAATCGAAGGCGCCGATGCGGCGGAGGTTGTCCGCACGGGTGCCGCGCAGATCATCATTCTGGTAATAGGCCGCGCCCAGGAAGGTGAAGCTGTTGCCACCCGACTTGAGCTGGGTGTTGATCGCACCGCCCTGGAAGAAGCCCTGTTGGATATCGACCGGCGCGGTTTCGACCGAGAATTCGCCGATCGCATCGAGCGGCACCGGGCCGCGCGAGGAAACGAGGCCACCGGATTCCAGACCGAAGGGGTCACCGAAGGCCACACCGTCAACGGTGAAGCGGTTGAAGCGGTTGTTCTGCCCGGCGATGCTGATGGCGCCGTTGTTGGTGGCATCCAGCGTCACCAGCGGATCGCGCGCGGCAAGGTTGCGCACGTCGCGGTTGATGTTGGCAACGCCGGCGATGTCGCGGGCGGTCAGCACGGTGGCAGCGCCGGTCGACAGCGTGATGGCCGAACGCTGACGGGCGCCGGTAACAACGATGGTCTGGCCCTGCTCGGCCAGCGCGACGCTGATACGCTGCGCCTGACCTGCGCTGAGGAAGCCGATTTCCTGCGTGACGCTTTCAAAGCCGCCAGCGTTCACTTCCACGGTGAAGGGGCCGCCAAGACGCAGGCCAGCCGCGTTGAAGCCGCCGGCCGCATCGGTCGTCTGGGTCGATTTGGTGCCCGAGGGCACGTGGGTGACGGTCACCGTCGCACCCGCGATCGGGTTGCCGTTCTGATCGACGACATCGCCGCGCACCGAGGAGGTGGTTTCCTGCGCGAAGGCAGGGGTCGCGATGGTGGTGGTCGCGGCGAGGCTTACGATGCTCGCGGCAAGGAGATACTTAAGCTTCATGATTGAGGCCCCTGGTAACGGATGGAGGTAAGACAAAACTTGTGGTGCGGCCTGCGCTAGGCCCGAACGCTTGCGGCAAAGCGACTGTTCTGTGACAGTTTGATGAAATACCCTGCCCCTGCGGGCCGTTTCCATAGTGCGAGTCTGGCCGAACGCCAGAAAAGCTTAGGAATTGCGCGTGTTCCGACGCCGGGTGTTGCATCGCAGCAACGCCCGCAGGGAAATTCTCAAGACAGATCAATGCGGCCCGAAATCCGGGCTCAGGCGAGGTTGATCTCGCGCAGGCGCTCCATGAGGTAATCATGCGCGCTGATCGGCACCGGGGGGGGATTCGCATCATCCGCAGCCACGCATTCCGGCAGCGGTTCGATCAGGAAATCGGGCCGGAAATGCAGGAAGAACGGCATCGAATAGCGCGCCCGCTGCGCCGCTGCCCCGCGCGGGTTCACCACCCGGTGCGTGGTCGAACGCAGCCGCCCGTTGGTCTGGCGCTGGAGCATGTCCCCGACATTGATGACCAGCGCGCCCGGCGGCACGTCAACGGCATACCATTGCCCATCCTTGGCCAGCAGTTCGAGCCCGGCTTCCTCCGCGCCAAGCAGCAAAGTGATGGTGTTGATATCCTCATGCCCGGCAGCGCGAATCGCCCCTTCAGGCGCACCCGGCCCGAGCGGCGGGTAGTGCAGCAGGCGCATCACCGAATTGCCATCGGCAACGCTCGCGGCGAAGAAATCGCGCGGGCGGCCAAGGTGGAGCGCAATCGCTTCGAGGACGCGGCCGCCGGCCACTTCGAAAGCGGCAAACAGCGCGCTCATGGTTTCGCGGAAGCCTTCGACCTCGCTCGGCCAGACATTGGGCGCCATGAATTCCGCCAGCGGGTGGCCTTCCGGCAGATCGCGCCCGACGTGCCAGAACTCCTTCAAATCAAACACCTCGGCATCCTTGGCCTTTTCGGTGCCGAACGGGGTGTAGCCGCGCGCGCCGCCGCCGCCTTCGATCTTGTAGGCGCGCTTGACCGCATCGGGCAGGGCGAAGAACGCCTTCGAGACAGCCTCCGCCTCGTCGATCAGATCCTGCGGGATGCCGTGATCGCGGACCACGGCAAAGCCATACTCCCCGAAGCTGCGCCCCAGTTCATCGGCGATGGTTTCAAGCGGCTGGGCGAGGCTGACGGATGCGATGTTGATCATGGCCGCGCCCTTACACCCGCGCCTGTGGCCCTGCCAAGGGGCTAGAGCGGCAGGAACAGGCTCGCCAGCGCGGCGCTCATCAGGTTCGACAGGCTGCCCGCAAGCAGCGCCTTCAGCCCCAGCCGGGCGATCATCGGCCGCTGATTGGGGGCGAGCCCGCCGGTCACCGCCATCTGGATCGCGATCGAGCAAAAATTGGCGAAACCGCACAGCGCAAAGGTGGCGATCGCGCGGCTGCGTTCCGTCAGCTCCCCCGCCTGCATCTTGCCAAGGTCGATGAAGGCGACGAATTCGTTGAGCACGATCTTGGTGCCGAACAGCCCGCCCGCGATCTGCGCCTGCTGCCAGTCGGAAATGCCGATCAGGAACATGACCGGCGCGAACAGGTAGCCGAGCAGCTTCTGGAAGCTGAGCGTCGCCAGCCATTCGGCGGTTGCCGGCGGCAGCGGCGCGCCGATTTGGTCGGCAAGGCCGGCGACCCCGCCGCCGATCCCCGCCAGCATGCCGTTGGCGAGCGCCACCAGCGCCACGAAGACCATGACCATCGCGCCCACCGCGACGGCCAGCTTGACGCCGGTCTGGG
>JAGKSZ010000096.1 GCA_018991295.1 Porphyrobacter sp.
AGGGTGGTGTGCCCACAGCGGGAACAGCGCCTGCGCAAAGGCGACAAGGCCGAAGCTTGCCACCGCAATCACCAGCAGCGCCCATTCAAGGTCGGTGGGCTGCGGGGCGGCGGGCAGCAGCGGGCCCCAGATCGCTTGCGCGATGGTCTGGAAGCTGAAGTAGCCGATCGCAGCGGCCAGCGCGGCGCTGATGGTGCGGGTGGTGAGCGCCGCAGGGGCGCGGCCCGCAAGCCCCTGTGCGACAAGGTAGGCGACCCCGAAGATCAGGATCGCGCCCAGCGCCAGCGCCTGCGCAGACTTGGGACCAAAGGCGGCGGTGAAGGCCGCAGCGATGGCCGCGAAGATGGCGAGCGCAAGGGCAAAGCTCTTGAGCACGGCCGCAACGCTCGGCACGGCAACGGGGCCGGGGCGGCGGATATTCGCCACCTCGGTGATCGCCCCGCCCGAGGAGAGGAAAGCGTGGGCCTTGTAGAGCGAGTGGGCGATGATGTGCAGCAGCGCCAGCGTCCACAGGCCAAGGCCGCATTGCAGCAGCATGAAGCCCATCTGCGAGACGGTGGACCATGCCAGCGCGGTCTTGATCGCGCTCTGGGTGAGCATCACGGCGGCGCCGAACAGAGCGGTAAATCCGCCGATCATCACCAGCGCGGCCATGGCGCCGGTGCTTTGCTGGACAAGGCCTGCCGCCGTGATCAGCAGCACGCCGCCTGAATTGATGATCCCGGCATGGAGCAGCGCGGAGACGGGGGTGGGGGCCTCCATCACTTCGGTCAGCCAGCCGTGCAGCGGGAAGGCGGCGGTCTTCAATGCGGCCGCGGCAACGATGGCGGCGATGGCGAGGGTGCCGGTGGTGCCGAGGCCCTGCGTGGCTGCGGCATCGGGCAGGGCGGCAAGGTCCAGCGTGCCAAGACGTGCCAGCAGCAGCCCTGCCGCCAGCGCCAGCAGCGCATCGCCCCCGTGCCAGACCAGCGCGAACTTGGTCGCCGCCCGCTGGGCCTCGGGCCGGTCGGGGTAGAACAGCAGCAGCTTGCGCAAGGTCAGGCCGACGGCCAGCGTGGCGAGGATCAGGGTCGGGAATGTCCCCGCCTGCACAAACACCAGCACCGCGGCCAGCGCGGTCAGCATCAGCCCGTGGAACACCCCCTCGCGGGCCTCGCCATCAAGATAGGTGCGGGCATAGCGCATCACGATCCAGCCGATGAACCCGACCAGCGCGGCGAGGCTTGCCGCCACCAGATCGGCGCGCAGGGCAAGGGTAAAGGGCGCGGGCAGGAGCGCGATCCCGGCATAGGCGCCAAGCGCGGTCTGAGCGAGGCCCACCAGCGTCAGGCCGAAGGCGGCAAAGGCTGCCAGTTCGGACAGGACAGGGAGGCTGCCGGGGCGCCGGCCCGGGCGCGCAATCGCAAGCAGGATCACCGGCAACAGCGCCAGCGGTGCAATCATGGTCTCGGTGATGGCGTCGGGCATGGTCGGGCACTCCGTCGGCAAGAAGCAGGTTCGGGAATGCCGGGCGGAGTAGGGGCTGGACGAAATTAAAGAAAATACATATTTTACACCCAACCCTTCTGTCAAAGTGAACAATCAGGCGAACATCAGCCCATGGCGACCCTCAACCTCCACCACCTGCGCCTGTTCCGCGCTGTCGCCCGCGAAGGCACGCTGACCGCCGCAGCCAAGGCGCTCCATATCTCGCAAAGCGCCGTCTCCACCCAGATCAAGGCGCTGGAGGCGGATCTCGGGCATGACTTGTTCGAGCGGCGCGGGCGCAATCTGGTGCTGACCGAAGCAGGGCGCATCGCGCTCGATTATGCCGATCAGATCTTCAGCGCCTCGGAACAGCTTGCCGCAACCTTCCGCGCGGTCGGCGGGCAGCGCAAGGTGCTGCGCATCGGCGCGCTGGCCACCCTGTCGCGCAATTTCCAGATGGGGTTCCTCGAACCACTTCTGGGCCGCGATGATGTTGAGGTGGTGCTGCGTTCAGGCACGCAGGCCTCGTTGCTAAGGGCGCTGGAGGCGCTGCGGATTGATGTGCTGCTGACCAATCAGGTGCCTGCGCGCGATGCGGCCAGCCCCTATCTGGTGCGGCGTCTGGCGCAGCAGCCGGTCAGTCTCGTCGGTTCCCGCTCGCGGCTGGCGCTGGCAGCGCAAGGCCTGCCCGTGCTGCTGTCGCGCGCGCCGCTGATCCTGCCCACGCCCGAAACCGCGCTGCGGGCCGGGTTTGATGCGATGATCGAAACGCTTGGCATCGTGCCGCGTATCGCAGCCGAGGCCGATGACATGCCGATGCTGCGCCTGCTCGCCCGGTCCGATGCCGGGATCGCCGTGATCCCTCCGATCGTGGTGCGCGACGAGCTGGCCAATGGCACCCTGTATGAACTGGCCCAGCTGCCCGGCCTTTCGGAAGAATTCCACGCCGTTACCATTGCGCGCACCTTCCCCAATCCGCTGCTGCGCGAAGTTCTGGGAGCCAGTGCAGGAGGCGGGGACGCGGCGGCGGGGCTTGCAGCCGGTGAGGGCGGGCAGTAAGGCGCGCCTCCCAAACATGCAGAAAGCGCAACGCCCATGACTGCCGCTATGACCGGTCGCCCCGTCATTTCCGCCACCGGCCTTTACACCCCGGCCGAAAGCATCACCAACGAGGAGCTGGTCGCCAGCTTCAACGCCTTTGTTGATCGCCACAACGCAGCCAACCCCGATGCCGAGCCGCTGGCCTATTCCTCGGTGGAATTCATTGAAAAGGCGAGCGGGATCAAGGCGCGCCACGTGATGAGCAAGGCAGCGATCCTTGATCCTGACATCATGTGCCCGCGCCTGCCCGAACGCACCAATGATGAGCTTTCGGTCATGGCCGAAATCGGCGTTGCCGCCGCGCGGCAGGCGCTTGAGCGCGCAGGCCGCCGCCCGGAAGATGTCGACGCGGTGCTGTGCGCGGCCTCGAACATGCAGCGCGCCTATCCGGCGATGGCGATCGAAATCCAGCAGGCGCTGGGCATCGAAGGCTTCGGCTTCGACATGAATGTGGCCTGTTCTTCAGCCACCTTCGGCATCCAGACAGCGGCCGATTACATCCGCGCCGGCAATGCGCGCTCTGTGCTGGTGGTCAGCCCGGAAATCACTTCGGGCCATTTGAACTGGCGCGACCGGGACAGCCACTTCATCTTCGGGGATGTGGCCACCGCCGTGCTGGTGGAAGACGCCGCGATTGCGCCCGCGCAGCACTGGGACATCCTTGGCACCAGGCTGAAGACGGTGTTTTCCAACAACATCCGCAACAATTTCGGATTCCTCAATCGCGCCGCGCCCGAGGGCGAGGGCAAGGCCGACAAGCTGTTCGTGCAGGAAGGGCGCAAGGTCTTCAAGGAAGTGGTGCCGATGGTCGCGCAGATGATCGTCGATGAAGCTGCGCGCCTTGGGATTGCGCCTGAAACCCTGCGCCGCCTGTGGCTG
Organism: Porphyrobacter sp.; assembly: GCA_018991295.1. GTDB lineage: Bacteria > Pseudomonadota > Alphaproteobacteria > Sphingomonadales > Sphingomonadaceae > Erythrobacter. Next base: position 3,448 of record JAGKSZ010000096.1, read on the forward strand.
CATCAGGCTAACGCCGGCATGAACCGGCTGATCGCGCACAAGGTGCTGGGCCACGAGGCATCCGAGGATGAAAGCCCGACCGTGCTCGATACCTATGGCAACACCTCCAGCGCCGGGTCGATCATCGCTTTTCACCAGCACAGCGATGATCTGGCGTCCGGCGATACCGGGCTGATCTGCTCCTTTGGCGCAGGCTATTCGGCCGGCACCGTGTTCGTGCGCAAGGTGGGCTGACAGGCTGACCCGCCTTGCAGGGGGCGCATCGCCTCCCTAGAAGCGTTCCGATGGCAGGCGAAATCCTCGATAACAAAGGCCGGGGCGAGGCGGGCTGGGGTTGGCCAGCGATCCACCCGGAAGGGCGCAAGTTCGGCCTGATTGCGGCTGGTATCAGCCTGTTTTTCCTGGTGGTGGGCTGGGGCCTGCTCGGCTGGCCGCTGGCCTTGCTGAGCGCCGGGATCTTCGCCTTTTTCCGCGATCCTGAACGTGTGGTGCCGCAGGCCGATAACGTCATTCTTGCCCCTGCCGATGGGATCGTGACGCTGATTCAGGAGTGCGAGCCGCCGCTGGAACTGCAAATCGATGATGGTTCGGGCTCACCCGGCCTGCCCGCAGGCGCGGTCACGCGGGTATCGATTTTCATGAGCGTGTTCGATGTCCACATCAACCGCACCCCGGTGGGCGGCACGGTGCGCCGCGTGGTCTATATCCCCGGCCGCTTCATCAATGCCGAGCTCGACAAGGCGAGCGAGGAGAACGAACGCCAGCACATTCTGGTCGAACGCACAGACGGGGTGCGCATCGGCTTTACCCAGATTGCAGGGCTGGTGGCGCGGCGGATCGTGCCTTTCGTCAAGCCGGGGGATATCCTCGCCAAGGGGCAGCGGGTGGGCCTGATCCGGTTCGGCAGCCGGGTGGATGTCTATCTCCCCGCCGGGACCGATCCGCGGGTGATGATCGGCCAGACCGTGATTGCGGGTGAAACCGTGCTGGCCGAAATCGGCCAGCGCCTGTTGATTGAGGGAATTTCGCAATGAGCCGCCCCCCTGCCAAGCGCGCGCGGGGCGCGGCGCGCAAGCTGCCGGGCGCGCGGTTCCTGATGGCACGGCTCGGCCCCAAGGCGGCCGAGGATGAGGATGATGAACGCCCGGTCCGGGCTTCGGGTGCCCGCGGGCTTACCTTGCGCGCCATGCTGCCCAACGCGATCACGGCGGCGGCGCTGTGTTCGGGCCTGACCGGCATCCGCTTTGCGACCGAGGGGCAATGGGCCTTTGCGATCGGGCTGGTGGTGCTGGCGGGCGTGCTCGACGGGATCGACGGGCGTGTGGCGCGGCTGCTCAATGCGCAATCACGCTTTGGCGCCGAGCTTGATAGCCTTGCTGATTCGCTGTCCTTCGGCGTGGCCCCGGCGCTGATCTTGTTCATGTGGTCACTTGAGGGCTGGCCGACCTTCGGCTGGCTGGCGGCGCTGGCCTTTGCGATCTGCTGCGCCTTGCGCCTTGCGCGCTTCAATGCGCGGATCGATGTCGATGATCAGCCGCACAAGTCCGCCGGGTTCCTGACCGGGGTGCCGGCGCCTGTAGGGGCGGGGCTGGCCTTCACGCCATTCTACCTGTGGACCGAGACAGGGGCCTCTTTTTTCCGCGAGCCGGTGTTCATGACCATCTGGCTGACGCTGATTGCCGGGCTGATGATATCGAACCTGCCGACGCTGAGCTGGGGATCGCTGCGCCCGCGCCGTTCGATCCGCTTGCCGCTGATTGCCTTTACCGGCCTTGCCTTTGCCGCGCTGCTGCTGGAGCCGTGGTGGACGCTGGCCGCGATCAGCATCGTCTATCTGGGGCTGATGCCCTATGGCCTTGTCAAATATGCGCGGATCAGACGGCGCAGGCAGGACGGGGGCAGACAGGACGGGGAAGGCGCGGGGGCTGCCCCCCAATCACCCGCCGCGTAGCGATCACCCGGCGCGGGGCAGGGCGCAGGCGCATATCCACCGCTGCGGCCTGCAAGGCGAGCCCTGCGCGCAGCACTTCGCCTTCACGCATCAACTGCCGATAGGCAGCGCGCGCACCGACGAGGCAGTGCACCACGGTGGCCGCGGCAATCGTGCCGGTGAGGGTGAACAGGACGGTGATCGCGAAAGACAGCATAGTGGTTTGCCCTTATGTCCGTAGGTTCCAGTTTTGTTCTGTCGCTTTGTTCTCCAACTGTTCTCCCATGTCAAGCGAGATTGCGACCGATCCGGTGCGGTTTTTTACCCATGGGGTCATTCAGGACTGGATTTGGCGCGCATCCCCGGCTAAGGGCGCGCTCGCTTCGGCATCGGCATTGCGCCGTAACCGCGGCAAATTCACATGGAAGGTGCCCATACCGGTGCTGCCCGCGGGATCTCCGCAAGGCGGCTTCCAGCCTTCCAGAGGAACAACCGGAAAGGAATTATTTATGCCGGCACCTGTCGTCACGATGCAAGCATTGATCGAGGCCGGCGCTCACTTCGGCCACCAGACCCACCGCTGGAACCCGCGCATGAAGCCGTATATCTTCGGCGCGCGCAACGGTGTTCACATCATCGATCTGTCGCAGACCGTGCCGCTCTTCGCCCGCGCGCTCGACTTCGTCGAAGCCACGGTGCGTTCGGGCGGCAAAGTGCTGTTCGTCGGCACCAAGCGCCAGGCGCAGGAGCCGATCGCCCAGGCCGCGCGCACCTGCGGCCAGCACTTCGTCAACCACCGCTGGCTGGGCGGGATGCTCACCAACTGGAAGACCATCTCGGGCTCGATCAAGCGCCTCAAGAGCCTCGAGGAGCAGCTCTCGGGCGACACCGGCGGCCTCACGAAGAAGGAAGTGCTCCAGCTCACCCGCGAGCGCGAGAAGCTGGAAATGTCGCTCGGCGGCATCCGCGACATGGGCGGCATTCCCGACGTGATGTTCGTGATCGACGCCAACAAGGAAGACCTCGCCATCAAGGAAGCCGCCGTGCTCGGCATCCCGGTGATCGCGATCCTCGACACCAATGTCGATCCCTCGAACATCGCCTTCCCGGTGCCGGGCAACGACGATGCGAGCCGCGCGGTGCAGCTCTACTGCCAGGCGGTGTGCGATGCGGCGCTGGCCGGTCGCGGCGGCCGCATGGCCGATAGCGGCGCGGATATCGGCGCGATGGACGCGCCGCCTGCCGAAGCCGCCGTCGAAGGCGAAGGCGAGCCCGAACCCGCCTGATCCGGGCGGCCCCGCCGATTTCCGGTGACGCGTCAGACGCGCGTCACAAATCCCCCTTAGCGCGCCGGGCATCACTCTCATGTGGTGCCCGGCAGGCGCACACAGACAAGAAGGAACAAGAGCAATGGCCGATTTCACCGTCGCCGATGTGAAGAAGCTGCGCGAGCGCACCGGCGCTGGCATGATGGACGCCAAGAAGGCGCTCGCCGAAGCCGGCGGCGACATCGAGGCGGCCGTCGACGCGCTGCGCGCCAAGGGTATCGCCAAGGCCGACAAGAAGTCGGGCCGCACGGCTGCTGAAGGCCTGATCGGCATCAACGGCGCCGGCACCTCGGCCGTTGTCGTCGAAGTCAACTCCGAAACCGACTTCGTTGCCCGCAACGACGCCTTCCAGGATCTCGTCCGCAAGACGACCGCCGGGGCGCTGTCGCTCGGCAGCGATGATGTCGAGGCGCTCAAGGCGGCCGCCTATCCCGATGGCGGCACCGTCGCCGACAAGCTGACCGACAACGTCGCGACCATCGGCGAGAACCAGCAGATCCGCCGCATCAAGACCGTCTCGGTCGAGCAGGGCGTGATCGTCTCCTACATGCACACCGCCGCCGCCGAGGGTCTCGGCAAGATCGGCGTGCTGATCGCGCTCGAGAGCGCGGCGCCTGCGAGCGTGCTCGAACCGCTCGGCAAGCAGCTGGCGATGCACGCCGCCGCTGCCTTCCCGATGGCGCTCGATGCCGACAGCCTCGATGCCGAAGTGATCGAGCCCGAGCGCAAGATCGCCGCCGAGAAGGCCGCCGAAACCGGCAAGCCCGCCGACGTGCAGGCCAAGATGGTCG
>JAGKSZ010000097.1 GCA_018991295.1 Porphyrobacter sp.
CCGCGCACCCGGATCTTGGCATAGGCGGCAAAGCCATCCTCGGTCGGCCCGGCGTGGCGCTGGGCACATTCGGTCAGGGCAAGGATTCCGGCCTGAATAAGGTCTTCGATTTCAAGACCTTCCCGGCCCCGCCCGTTGATATGCCAGGCGGTGCGGCGGACCAGCGGGAGAAAGCGGCGCACCCGGTCCTCAACCTCGGCGCGAGACGGCGCATAGGGCTGGATGCCAAGCCCCTGATAAGACGCGCCAAAGCTGGCGTGATCGTGCTTCATGCGGCCAGCTCCTCAGGCGCGGCAAGGGCAGGCGCTTGCGCCGGAGCGCCGATCACGCCGACCACGGCAATCGGCTGGGCGGCGGGCAGTTCGGCGATCGACAGCACCATGCAGCGCGGGGCGCGCAAGCGGAGCAGTGCGGCCAGCCCACGGCGGGCGGGTGGCTGCACGATCAGGGCGATGGGCGCCTTCTCGGCATCGACTATCGCGTTGATTTCCCGCTGGATCATTGCCCCGCAATCGGGCTCGATCAGCGGCTGGCCGGTCGCCGGGTCCACCATCCCGCCAAGGATCGCCGCCTCCAGCCCGGCATCGAGGGTGACGACCTTCAAGGGCTCGTCCGGCCCGGCGATCCGCGCCACCAGCCGCGCCGCAAGGTCAGCCCGCACGGCATCGATAACCGCATCAAAATCCGACGTTTTCTGCAAGGCGAGTGCCAGCGCGGTGAACAGCGGCTGGGGGTGGGCAAGGCCGATCCCGTCGGCCATCAGCGCGCGCAAGGTGCGGGTCAGCGCAGGCAGCGGCAACGGGTCCGGCGTCACCGCCTCGACCAGCGCAGGCGCGCGGGCCTTGAGGCCGTCCACCCACTCGCGCACCTCGTCCGGGCCGAGCAACTGGTGCGCCTCTGCCAGCAAGGCCTGATTGGCGTGGGTGGCGATCACCGAGGCGGGATCGACCACCAGAAAGCCCTCGGCCACGGCATGATCGCGTGCGGGTGGGGCGATCCACAGGGCAGGGCAATCGAAGGTGGGATCGCGGGTCGGCTCGCCGGTCAGGCCGTGTCCGGGGCGCACATCGCCCGCGTCGATGGCGAGCAGCTTGCCCGGGCGCACCTGCCCCCGCGCAATGCTCACCCCGCCCATCACCACGGCGTAATCCTGCGCGCCCAGATCAAGCGAATCGCGGATCCGGAACTGCGGCAGCACGAAGCCGAGATCGCGCGAAAGCTGCTTCCTGATGCCGGTTACCCGCGTGATCAGCGGCGCGCCTTGTGCGGCATCGACCAGCCCGACGATGCCATAGCCCAGCTCGATGGTGACCAGCGTTGCGTCCGCCACATCGGCCAGCGCAATATGGTCTGGCGCGACGTCTTCGGTTGCTTCGGGGGTCGGCTCCGGCGCGGCGGCGCGCTGTTTCAGCTGCCACCAGATGCCCCCCGCGATGGCTGCGGCAGGCAGGAAGATCGACTGCGGCATGGCGGGCACCACGCCGACGCTGCCAAGGATCAGCGCCACCGGCAGCCATCCGCGCGGGTCGGCAAACTGCCCGCCGATCTGCCCGGCCAGATCGCGGCTGTCCGACACGCGGGTGACAATCGCGGCGGCGGCGATCGACAGCAGCAGCGCGGGCACCTGCGCCACCAGCGCATCGCCCACGGCCAGCGTGACATAGGCCTCGCCCGCCTCGGCTGCGCCCATGCCATGGCTCACCATGCCGATGGCAAACCCGGCGACGATATTGACCCCGAGGATCAGCAGCGCCGCCATCGCATCGCCCTTCACGAATTTGCTGGCACCATCCATCGAGCCGTAGAAATCGGCCTCGATGGTGACTTCGCGGCGGCGTTCGCGGGCTTCATCGGCGGTAATCAGCCCGGCGGCGATATCGGCGTCGATTGCCATCTGCTTGCCGGGCAGCGCATCAAGCACGAAGCGCGCCGAAACCTCGGACACGCGCCCAGCGCCCTTGGTGATGACGATCATGTTGATGATCATCAGGATCGCAAACACGAACAGCCCGACGACGAAATTGCCGCCCACCAGAAACGCGGCGAAGCTTTCGATCACGTGGCCTGCGGCCGCGCCGCCTTCGTGGCCGTGCACCAGCACCACGCGGGTCGAGGCGACGTTGAGCGCGAGCCGCAACAGGGTCGCAAACAACAAAACGCTCGGAAAGCTGGAGAAATCGAGCGGGCGCCGCGCGTTCAGCGCCACCATCAGCACCGCAATCGAAATGGCGATGTTCAGCACGAAGAAGATATCGAGCAGCAGCGCCGGGATCGGCAGCACCATCAGCGCCAGCAGCGCGAAGATGCCGACCGGAAGCGCCAGAGCAGCGGGCATGGCGGCGATCCGCGCAAGGGGGGAGGTGGCGGCCATCATCACGGGTGATCTCACAGGCCAAGCGCCTTCAGGCGATCATAGGCGCGGCGCACCTGCGGCGGGGCAGCGGCGGGATCGGTCCCGAAGGTGCGGCCGAGAATTTGCGACATGGGCGGCCTGCGGGGTGCGCGGGCGGTCGGCGCGCTCTGGGTGGGGGCGGGAGACATTCCCGGTCCGAACACCGCTTCGTCCGCGATGAGGTAGGGGGTGGGGGCAGGGCTTGCGGCCCTGATCGGCGCTTGCGCGTAATCGGCGCGCACGAAGTTCACGCCCCGCCCGTCGGTCGCCCGGTCAAGGGCGCGGCCCATCTTGCCATCGATCACGCCCATGACCTGCGCAAGGCTGCGCGGGCTGCCATCGGACGCGTAGAAGATGCCGCGATTGGCAGCGGCCGGACGCGCAAACAGCGCCGGCGCGCTCTGCGAGGGATCGGCCTGCAATTCGCTCAGGAACCGTCCCGCCCCGCCCGCTCCAAGGAAATGCGCAAGATACAGCTCGGCATGATTGGGCTGACGGCCGAGGATCGGCATGAGATGGGCGCGGTTATCCTCGGCAAGGCCCGCGGCCATCAGGGCGGCGATCTGCGGATCGCTGCGCAGCGCAAGGATCGCCTCGCGCCGGGCCGGATCGCCCACCCACGCGCTGCCTGAAGCGGTCACTTCGATCTGGTCGGCAACATGGCCGAGGCCAAAGCGCGCCCCGTGTCTTTTCATGGTGTCGAGCCAGGTGCCCTCGATGAACTGATAGAGCCCGGTCGCGCTGGATGTGGCGGCGCGGGCATCGGGGTTCATCGCGGATTCGACTTCGGCCTGCGCGAGGAGGTAGTTGAAATCGACGCTCGTGGCCCGCGCAGCATCGGCAATCGCGGCTTCCACCGAGCCGCGTGGCGCTGCGATCTGGCGGGAGGCTCCGGGGGCATCGCCGTCCAGACCGGCGCGCACAGCCGCGTGCGTGCGTGCGGCGTTTTCAAACCCGGCGCGGATCGATCCTGCGGGCAGGCTCATGGAAGTCGGGGAATGGCTCATGCGCAATCTCGCCTGTCCAGGGCGACTGCGGGATGCGGTCGCTTCCGAGCGATGATTGCAAGCGGTGTGCCAGACGTGCCCCCAAGGAGCCTCGGTAAGAACCCTTAGCCCCGCACCGGCGTGTAAGTTGCGCGCAGGCCGCGCCCGTGGCCGCCCAGCGCCTCGATCCGCGCGGCGACATTGGCGGCCAGCAGGTTACGCACCCGGCGGTTGACCTCGTTCAGCTGACGCGCGGTTTCGGCAAGGCTGCGGGTCTCGCCATCGAGCATCTGCGGGCCGATGGCCGCCAATTCGTCGCACAGCGCCTCCTTGTCGTGCGCCGCGCCGATCAGTCCATCGGCATCGAGCGCGGCAAGCGCTTGCCGCTCGCGTTCGAGAACGGCAATCATCTGCCGCAGGTTGCCGGCCAGCGTGGTGAGGGGGCCGGCAGCTGCCGCAGCGGCGCGGCGTGCGGGGACGAGCACTTCGGGCACCGGTTCAGCTCCCTTCGGGCAGCGACAGGCTGACCTGCGCGGCGATCATCGCATCAGCGATCTTGGTGGGCACCAACGGATAGGAGCCGTCCTTCAGCGCGGCCTTGATCTGCCGGACGCGTTCGGCATCGACCGGCGGGCTGGCCGCATCGGCAGGGGTGGTGACTTCGAGGCTGACCCCGGAGGCTGCTGCTGCCAAAGGGCTGGCGGCAGCCGGACGCGGGCGCGCTTCGATCTGCGCGCGTTCACCGGCGGCCAGGGCGCGGGTCGCGCTCACAGCGGGCAATTTGCTCAGTTCGACGGAGGGCATGGGCAATGTCCTTGGTGTGCAATTCCTGTCAGCCAGAACGGCAGCAGGCTGGCGGGTTTAAGGGGGGCAGTTCGCGCCTTTCAGCCCGCCGGGATCACGGCGAGGCCGGGGCGCTCGATCCGGGCGCGCAAGGCTTCTGCCTTGCGGCTGGTGCGCACTTCGATCCAGTCGCCAACCGCGCCGCCTGTCAGCGCCTCGCCGGGTTGCTGGACGCTGAAACCGCGCCCGCGCACCACCAGCGTGATCGCATCGCCGCGCTTGACCGCAGGCGGCGGCGCAGCGGCGCGCAAGTAAGTGCCAGCCTCTTGTGCCGGAGCGATGGCGACAAAGATGCGCCATGGGGTTGGCCCTGCACATTCGACCTGCACCGCCGTGCGCGCCGCTGTGTGCCAGCCTACCGCCAGCGGCCCGCCGCAACCGGCGAGGCGCAGCCGTGCATCGCTCGGTCCGCGGGCACCGCCGGGGGTGCCGATGGCAGCGCCGGTAAAGGCCGCCACCGCCCGATCGATCTCTGCCGGATCGGTGGTCCGTCCGAGGGTTTGCGCCTTGGCCGAGGGATCGCACAGCGGCAGCAGCATCGGCAGCAGCAGCGGGGCAAACCGCCAGCTTTCAGGTCGGATCCGAGTGGTGTGCATCGAGAGATTGTCCTTGTCACAGCGCGGTCTGCCCGCGGTGTTCCGGCAGCAAGGGCCATGCCAAGCGGTGCTACGTACTCTTCCCGGGTGCCGGGTCGTGGAGCCTTCAGCATAAGGGGCTAGGGCCAGTGGCTGACGCTCCCCCACTTCTGATTTGCGATCCTGCCGCCATGGTTTTTGCTTCCGGTTTTTCCCGCCCCGCCCGCGCCGCTGCCAAGGCCGATCTGCCTTCATCAACCGGGCAAACCCGCGCCGCTCAGGCGCGCCGCGCGCTACTTGAGAAGATCTGCGAGTTCATCATTGCCCATGATCTTGCGGTGACCGGTCCCAATCTTGCGACCGTGTGCAGCGCCTTATCGGGATCGCAGCCGGAACTGGCCGGGGCGCTGGTGCAGCGCGAGCTTTCGGGAGAGCCGATCGATCAGGCCTGGCTGGATACGCTGGTGCAGCTCGATCCGGACGGGCACGGCCACATCGCCGCGCTCGAAACGCTCTCGGAAAAGCTCGAATACACCCTCGAACGCTTCGCCCAGACCGCGCGCGAGGCACAAAGCGAGACGAGCGATCATCGCGGCGCAATCGGTGTGCAGGTCGAGGCGCTGGGCTCTCCTGTGGAACTGACGCAGGTGATCGACCTGTCGCGCGCGATGCTGGCGCGGATCGAACAGGTCGAAGCCGCGATGGTCCGCAGCGAAGTCGAGATTGATCGCCTGCGCGAAAATCTGGCGCAGGCGCGCACCGAGGCCGATGTCGATCACCTTACCCGCCTGCCCAACCGCCGCGCCTTTGAACGGCGGCTGGTCAGCGCCGCCATCGAGGCGCGCGCCAAGAGCGAGCCGCTCAGCATCGCTTTTTGCGATGTCGATCACTTCAAGCAGGTCAATGACCGCCACGGCCATGCTGCCGGGGACCGGGTGCTGTGCGCGCTGGCGGCAACGTTCCGGGAAATGGCGGGCGAGGCCTGCTTTACCGCACGCCACGGCGGCGAGGAATTCGTGTTGCTGTTCGCAGGGCTCGGCAAACAGGCCGCCAAGGCGCGGCTGGATGCAATCCGCCGGGCGCTGGGGTCGCGGGTGCTGATGAACCGCGACACCGGCCAGCCCTTTGGCAAGATCACGTTTTCTGGCGGCGTGGCCGAAGTGACCGAAGATGCCGATACCCGCGGTGCGCTCGCCCGCGCTGATGCGGCGCTCTACAGCGCCAAGCAGCAGGGCCGTAACCGGATCGAACTGGGTTAGCTTCAGCCGGACGGCGAAAGTTCGGTATCATAGGCAAGCGCCGCGTAGAGATCGGGCTTGGTGCCGGCCGTGATGATCGTGCGCACCCGCGCCCCTGCCCTGCGCGCTTCGTCTGCCAGCGCCTCGGTGCGGGCCCATGCGGCGGCTTCTTCACCCGGAGCGTGGACGGCAAAGATCGTCAGCGTGACGCGCGGATCGGGTGCCTGCTCCTTGAGCCATGCGCCAAGTTCCGGGCCGCCCGGCACCGGGCGGAACAACGCCTGTGCCGGAGCGATTTCGGGGCGTGGCTGTTCGTGATCGCGCTCCTCCCGCACGGCGCGCGCGGCAAGGCGGCGGGCGGTTTCAGCCTCGGCGGAGGGCAGGGCGGACAGGGTCAGAAGGAACAGGATCAGCGCCAGATCGGCAAGGATCAGCTGCCATCCGTTCCCGCCCCGCGCCTGAACGCCCTTCCGTTGCCCTCCGATCGCGGCGCGCACATATGTGTCGATCATGCGACCCCCCGTAGATGGGCGCGGCGTTCGCGTGCGGCTGCTTCTGCACCGCCGATCTGGGTAATGAACCATTCGGCCAGCGCCTCGCGCTCGTGTTCCTCGGCAAGGCCCCGTCGCTCGATCGCACTGGCGAGCGGAAAGCACACGAGGTGCGCCAGCAGCGCGCCATAGAGCGAGGTCAGAACCGCGGTCGAAACCGCCCCCATGATCGCTGCCGTGGCATTCACCGCCTCGCCTGTCGGAACCAGCTGGGTCAGGCCATAGAGCGTGCCGATCAGGCCGAAGACCGGGGCAAGGTCTCCTGCCCAGCTGAACACCTGCGCGGCGCCGATGCGGCGGGCTTCGTCCAGCGCGCGTTCGGCACGGCGGATGCCTGCCAGCGCATCGATCGTGCCGTGGCGCAGATAGGCATCGAGCATCAGCGCGAGCGTTCGGTCGGGCGGCAGGCCGGGATCGGCGCGGCGCGGACCATCGCGCCCGATCGCCCCGAGCGCCAGCGCCAGCGCCTTGCGATTGGCCTCCACCGCAAAGCCGCCGTGCATCAGTCCAGCTGCATGGCGCAGTGCCGCGCCGAAATCGCGCCAGCCGCAGCGTGCGAGCGGGGCCAGCACCGTGCCCGCCACGACGACTGCCAGCGCACCGGGATCAAGCAGCGATGACATTGTGGGCGGCATGGGATCCCTCCTTGCTGGTTGTGCCCGGAAGAACGGCCGCAAAAAGAGCAGATTAAGCGGGCGGATCAGGCGGCAGGGGATTGCCCTGATGAAAGCGGCAAGGCGGCAAAAGCCTGCCGCCTGCCCACCCTGCGTCCCGTGGGCGAGGGAGGCGCCGGCGGTTTGGCACGCTTCCTGCTGAAACGGCACCGAACCTTGCGGGCCTGCCCCGCTGCACTTGAGGAGCCTCCATCCGTGAACGAGCGACTTTTCGGGATCCATGGCGCCGCACTGACCTTGCGTTCGCAGCGCATGGGGGTGATTGCGTCCAACATCGCCAATGCCGCGACCCCGGGCTACAAGGCACGCGACATCGATTTCAATGCCGCGCTTGATGCCCGGCTTGCGCAGGCGCGTGGCGGGATGCCCGCTGCAGGCGGCGATGCGCGGATGCTCTACCGCGCCCCGACCATGCCCTCGCTGGATGGCAACACGGTTGAACTCGCCCGCGAACAGGTGGCCTTTGCCGAAAACGCGGTCGCCTATTCGGCCACGCTCAGCTTTGTGCAGGGCAAGGTCAACACCATCACCCGCGCATTGAAGGGCGAGTGAGGCCGATGCCTGATCGCACCCCCATGACCCTGTTCTCCATGACCACCCGCGCCATGAGCGCGCAGATGGTGCGGATGAATGCAGCAACTTCGAACCTGGCCAATGCCGGGTCCGTCTCCACCACCGAAGAAGGCGCCTATCGCCCGATCCGCGCCGTTTTTGCCACCGAACTCGACAAGGCTTCGGGCCTTGCCGGGGTGACCAGCAGCGGTCTGGTGCGCGCAGAAACCGCCGCCACCAAACGCTACGATCCGTCCCATCCGCTTGCCGACAAGGATGGCAATGTCTTCGAGGCCCCCGTCGATGAGACCGCCGAGATGGTCGAGATCATGGAAAGCGCGCGCCAGTACCAGAACCTGGTGCAGGCGCTCCAGACTGCCAAGCAGCTGATGCTCGAAACCCTGAGGAGCCAGTGATGACCACCACCACCACGACCACTTCCGTATCTCCCGCCGCCCAGACCACGCTTGACCGGCTCAACACGCCTTCCCGCCTTACCGGTGCCACGCAGACGCTGGGTCAGGCCGATTTTCTCAAGCTTCTGACCACCCAGCTTTCGCAGCAGGACCCGCTGGAGCCGACCGACAATCAGGCGATGCTGGCGCAGATGGCGCAGTTCTCGGCGCTCGCCGCCCAGACCGAAAGCGGCGCAACGCTGGAAGAAATCTCGACCAAGCTCGACCGCCTCATCGCAGCGCAAGAGGCCATGACCCGCCGCCTTGGCGCTGTGCCGCAGGCCTGACCCATCTTCTTCCCCCCGAAAGGATAAAACCCGATGTCGTTCTTCACTTCGCTCTCCGGCCTCAGGAATGCCGAAACCGACCTTCGCGTTATCGCCAACAACATCGCCAATGCCGAAACCGTGGGCTTCAAGAAAAGCTCGGCACAGTTTGCCGATCTGGTCGCCACGGGCTCTGCCACCGATCCGCGCCGCAGCCCCGGCATCGGCGCGACCATTGCCGGGATCACGCAGGACTTCGTGCTTGGCCCGCTCGAACAGACCGGCCGTGCGCTCGATCTGGCGATTGACGGGGACGGGTTCTTCGCGCTCGCCAATCCGTTTTCGGGCGATGTCAGCTATTCGCGCAACGGCAACTTCCGCCTCACCGCTGCTGGCGAGCTGGAAGACAGCTGGGGCAACCGCTTGCAGGCCTATCCGGTCGATGCGGCGGGCAACCCGACCTCTGCCGTGCCCGCCGATGTCAACGTGCCGATCACCAATGGCGCGGGCTCTACGCTGGCGAACGTCACCATCAATGTGCGCGGGATCGTGATCGCCGCCTTTGCTGATGGCACCACCGAGCCGGTCGGGCAGGTCGCGCTCGCCACCTTCCCCGCGCCCAACGGGCTGCGCTCGATCGGCCAGACCAAGTGGCAGGCGACCGGCGAAAGCGGCGCTGCGGTGTTCGGCAATCCGGGGATTGGCAGCTATGGCGAAATGATCAGCGGCGCGCTGGAGCGTTCGAACGTCGATCTGGCCGAGGAAATGGTCGCGCTGCTCACCGCGCAGCGCAATTTTCAGGCCAATGCCCGCGCGATCGACACGGCCACGCAGATTTCCACCACCGTCATCAACCTGCGTCAGCAGTAAGGCCCGCTGACCGATGGACCGGCTGATCTACACTGCGCTCACCGCGATGAACGCGGCGATGGACCGGCAGCGGGTGGTGGCGAACAACCTCGCCAACGCTTCGACGCCGGGCTTTCGTCAGGAGATATTCGCGGTCACGGCGGCAACGCTGAAGGACGGCTCGCTGGAGGCTCGCGCGCCGGCGCGCGGCAATGTGCGCGGGGCCGACATGAAAGCTGCGCGCGTGGTGCCGACCGGCAATCCGCTCGATGTGGCGCTGGAAGGCAAGGCGCTGATCGCGTTCCAGGCTCCCGACCGTCAGGGCGAAGTCTATTCCCGGCGCGGCGATTTGCGGGTTACCGCTACCGGCGTGCTGGAAAACGGCGAGGGGTTGGCCGTGCTCGGCGAAAGCGGGGCGCCGGTCACCGTGCCGCCCGGCTTTGCCATCAGCCTTGCCGCCGATGGCACGGTGCTGGCCGCCGATCCTTCCGCTCCCGATGGCGCGGCAGAGCCGGTTGATCGCATCCGGCTGGTCAACCCCGAAGGCAGCCCGCTCGCCAAGGGGATCGACAGCTTTCTCAAGGTGCCGGGCCCCGGCGGCCAGACCGGCGTGCTGCCGCCCGATCTGACCGCGCGCCTGACCCCCGGTGCGCTGGAACAGTCGAATGTCGAGACCGCCGATACGCTGGTGCAGATGATCGAGACCCAGCGCGCCTATGAAATCAACTCCAAGATGGTGAGCGCGGTCGACGAGATGCTGCGCAACGCCAACCAGACGCTGTGAGCAACGCCATGACGGGCCGTCTCATCGTGCTTGCCGCGCCGCTTATGCTGACCGCCTGCATGGGCGCAGGCGGCAAGGGGCCGAACCCCGGCTTTGCCGCCCCGCCGCCCCCCGGCGCGGCACTGACGGCTGCCAGCAGTGCCGATCCCTACCCCGCGCCATCGCCGCAAACCGCAAGCGCGGGGGCGATCTTTCAGGCGTCGAATGGCTATGCCGGCCTTGTCACCGGCACCCGTGCCCGCGCCTTGGGCGATATGGTGACGATCATCCTCACCGAAGCGACCGCCACCTCCAAGAGCACGCAGGGCCGCACGGCACGCGAAGGCAGCCTCGGGATCACCCCGCCTGCCTCCGGGCCGCTCGATTTCCTCAACCCCGAAGCCCTTAAAGCTGCGGCCGAAGGGTCGTTCACGGGTGGGGGCAATGCCGCGCAGCAAAGCCGCCTCAACGGCGCGGTCGCGGTAACGATTGCCGCGATCTACCCCAACGGCACCGCCGAAGTGGTCGGAGAAAAGCAGATGATGCTCAGTCAGGGTGACGAATGGGTGCAGTTCTCCGGACGCATCCGGCTGGTCGATATTGATGGCGACAACCGCCTTGCCTCATCGCAGGTGGCCAATGCCCGGATCATCTATTCGGGCAAGGGCGCGGTGCAGCAGGCGAGCCGTCCGGGCTGGCTCTCCCGCTTCTTCAACATCATCTCGCCGTTTTGAGGAGGGACCGATGAACCGCCCCCGCATCCTTGCCCCGATCCTTTATCTGCTGATGGCGCTGATCGCCGGGCAGATCCCCTTGCCCGCCCATGCCGAACGCATCCGCGATCTGGGCCAGTTCGAAGGCCTGCGCGCCAACCAGCTGACCGGCTATGGCGTGGTCGTTGGTCTTCAGGGCACAGGCGACAATAACCTTGCCTATGTGACCGAGGCGATGCGCGGCGTATCGGGGCGGCTTGGCCTGCCCCTGCCGCCGGGGGTGAGCCCGGTGCTGCGCAATGCCGCCGCCGTGATCGTGACCGCCGAACTGCCCGCCTTCGCCAAGCCCGGCCAGCGTATCGACATCACCGTGTCGACCCTCGGTCAGGCGGCTTCGCTGAGAGGGGGCGCGCTGGTGCTGACCCCGCTTTATGGAGCGGACGGCCAGATCTATGCGATGGCGCAGGGCAATGTCGCGGTGGGCGGTCTGGGCGTTTCCGGGCGCGACGGGTCGCAGGTCAGCGTCAATGTGGCAACCGTGGGCCGTATCGCTGACGGGGCCACGGTGGAGCGCGCCGTTGCCACCGGGTTCGACACCGCGCCCGCCTTGCGCTTCAACCTCCACAAGGCCGATTTCCTCACGGCATCACGCGTGCGCGATGCGATCAATGCGCGCTACCCCGGTATCGCCAGCATTGCCGATGGCGTGTCAATCGCGCTCGCGCTGCCGCAGGGCAATGATCTGCGCTCGGGCCTCATGGCCGAGATTGAAATGCTCGCCGTCACGCCTGCGCCGGTTGCGGCACGGGTGATCGTCAACAGCCGCACCGGCACGGTGGTGATCAACGATGCTGTGCGCCTTGCGCCCGCGGCTGTCAGCCATGGCAAGCTGGTGATCCGCATCGATGAAAGCCCGGTGGTGGTCCAGCCTGCACCCTTCAGTCAGGGGCAGACGGCGGTCGAGGAATCCTCGAACATCACCATCGAGGAGCAATCGGGCCGCGTCGCCTATATGCCTGCTGCGGCATCGCTGAACGAGATTGTCGATGCGCTGAACCTGTTGGGCGTGGGCGCGGCCGATCTGGTGGTGATCCTTGAAAGCCTCAAGCAGGCAGGCAGCCTGCAGGCCGAAATGGTGGTGCTGTGATGATCGGGCCGATCAACCCGGCAGGCACGCCATCGGCCACGCTCACCCCCGCGCAGGCGGAATTGCGCAAGGCTGCCGAAGGCTTTGAAGCGATCATGGTGCGCAAGATGCTCGAAACCGCTCGGGCTGCCAGCTTTGCCGAGGAAACCCCGCTCACCGGCGGCGGGCTCCAGCAGTTCCAGGCGATGCGCGATGAACACTTCGCCGACATCGCCGCCAAATCGGGCGCCTTCGGGTTTGCCCGCAGTATCGAGGCGAGCCTCGCGCAATACCTTCCCGTCAAAGGTGACAGCTGATGCCAACCGCGATTTTCACCATTGCCCGATCGGGCCTGACCGCGACCCGCCGCAGCCTTGAACTGACGGCGCAGAACGTCGCGAACGCCGAGAACGTCAATTATTCGCGCCGCACCCTGACGCAGGGCGAGCTGGTGATGACCGGCAACATCGGCACCAATGCGCAGGATTCGCTGGGCGGCGTGAGGCCGGGCACCATCGAACGCGCCGAATCTTCGCTGGTGCAGCGGCAGGCGCGCGATTCGTCCTCGGCGCTGGAGGCGGCGCGGGCAGAATTCTTCGCCCTGAAGGAGGCGGAAAGCGCGCTGGAAACTTCAGGCGTGTTTACCGGCCTTGTCGATTTCGAGGCGGCGCTGACCCGACTGCAGAACAACCCGACCGAGCCTGCGCTGCGCCTGTCCGCGCTGGAATCTGCGCGCAAGATGGCGGGCAATTTCCGTATCGCCAATGGCACGCTCGCCAATGCGCGGGGGCTGGTGCAGGCCGATGCCAGCGCCAAGACCCTGACAGTCAACGAAGTTGCGGGCGAACTGGCCAAGATCAACGCCGATCTGGTCGGTGCGCGCGAAGGCACGGCAGGCCGCGCTGCGCTGCTTGATGCCCGCGACAAGGCGCTGCGGGGGCTCGCCAGGGAATTCGGCATTTCGCCCACCATCAATGCCAATGGCACCGCTGATGTGATGCTGAATGGCACGCCGCCGGCTGCGCTGGTGACAGGGTCTAACGCCAGCCCGCTTGCCACCAGCTTTGCCGCCGATGGCACGGTCAGCTTCAGCGTGGGCGGCACCCCCTTTGTGCCCGCTGGCGGAGCCATGGCAGGCCGCGCCAGCGCGCTGGCCGAGATGGCCGACCTTCAGACGGGGCTCGATGCGCTGGCAGTCTCGGCCATTGCGCTGGCCAATGCCGCACAGGCCAATGGCGTGGGGATCGATGGCACTTCTGGTCCGCCGCTCTTCGCAGGGACGGGCGCGGCGAGCATCAATGTCGTCCTCACCTCAGCCGATGGGCTTGCGACCGCCCCGGCAGGCGCGGGGGCTGGCAGCCGTGACACCGCCAACCTTGCCGCGCTGATCACCGCACTAAGCGACGCGAGCGGCCCGATCACGGGCACGGATTCGCTGCTGCTCGGCCTGTCCAGCCGCGTCTCCGCGCTGGAAACCCGCACCGAAGGCCTCGGCGTCGTCGCCGCCAGCGCAGAGGCCGAGCTGCTGCGCGAAACCGGGGTCGATCTGGATACCGAAGCGGCCAACCTCGTCCGCCTGCAACAGGCCTTTGAAGCCAACAGCCGCGTGATCCAGGTCGCTGCAGAGCTGTTCGATACGATTCTGGGCCTCAGGTAAGGGAGCGCAAGCGACATGCCTTCGATCACCAATTCCGCCGGTTCCTTCTTCAACCGCTCGCTCGCGCAGATGGCCGATCTGCGCAGCGGGATCGAACGCACGCGCACCCAGATCGCGACGGGCCGCAAGATCGAGCGCGGTTCGCAAGACCCCGCCGCCGCTGCCCAGCTGCGTTCGGTCGCCCGGCGTGAGGCGCTGGCCGAGGTCGAGGGCGATAACGCTGCGCGGCTCGGGCAGGATCTGGGCGCTGCGGCTGATGAAGTGCAGGCGGTGACCGCCGTGCTTCAGCGTGCGCGCGAGCTTGCCGTGCAGGCGGCCAGCACGCCGCTCGGCCCCGATGGCCGCCGCGCCATCGCCTTCGAACTGGAACAACTCGGGCAGGAATTGTTCAGCCGTTCCAACGCGGTTTCGCTGACCGGTGAACCGCTGTTCGCAGGCCAGTCCTCCGGCACCGCCTTCACCCGCGATGCCGCGGGGAACGTCACCTATGCCGGAACGCCGACCAGCGGCGCGGTGCCGGTGGCGCCGGGCACCGCGATCGAGCGCGGATTGCCCGGCAGCGAGGTGTTCCAGTTCGACCTTGGCGGCACGCCTTCAAGCGCCTTTGCGGTGCTCGGCGCGCTCACCACCGCGTTGCAAGGGGGCGCTGCCGATCCGGTCGCGGCGGCCAATGCCAGCCTTGCCGGGATCGACGCCGCGCTCGATACAGCAAACCGCGCCACCACCATTCTCGGCACCCGCATGGCGTGGACCGAACAGGTCGAACAGCAGCAGGCCGAACGCCGCGTTGCCCTGGCCGAACGGCGCAGCCGGGTGGGCGATACCGACATCGCCGAAGCGATCGCGCGGCTCCAGCAATCGCTGACCGCATTGGAAGCAAGCCAGTCCGCCTTCGCCCGCGTCAGTTCGCTGACGCTGTTCGACGCGCTGCGCTGAGGAGAACGCACCCGTGTTTGCTGCCATCGGTATCGTCGTTTTGCTGGTCATGGTGTTCGGCGGCTTCATGCTCGCTGGCGGGGCCATGGGCCCGGTGCTGGCCGCGCTCCCGCTCGAATTCATGATGATCGGCGGCGCGGCCACCGGCGCGACGCTGATCGGCAACTCGATGCACGAGATCAAGCTGCTCGGCGCCGGGCTTGGCCGGGTGTTCAAGGGGCCGAAATATGCCGATCAGGACCACATCGATGCGATCGCGCTCACATCGAAGCTGATGAAGCTGCTGCGGTCCGAAGGCGCGGTGGCGCTGGAAAGCCATGTCACCGATCCGGCGGCATCAACCATCTTTTCCGAATATCCCAAGCTTCAGGCCGATCCGGTGGTGACCGCCATGATCTGCGATCCGCTCACGCTGATGGTGGTGTCTTCGGGCACGCTCGATACCCATGCGGTCGAAGATATCATCGACAGTTCGATCAAGACCCAGCTGCACGAAATGGACGAGCCTGCGCACATGATCCAGTCGCTCGCCGATGCGCTGCCGGCGCTGGGGATCGTCGCGGCGGTGCTCGGGATCATCAAGACCATGGGCGCGATCGACCAGCCGCCTGCGGTGCTGGGCAAGATGATCGGTTCGGCGCTGGTGGGCACGTTTCTGGGCGTGCTGCTGGCCTATGGTTTTGCCGGGCCGCTGGGTGCGCGCCTGAAGCAGATCAATGTCCATGATCAACAGATCTTCCATTCGATCAAGCAGGTCATCATCGCAAGCCTCCACGGCTATCCGCAGCCGCTGGTGCTCGAAGCGGCGCGTTCCGGCCTGCCGCCCGCGCACCGCCCGAAGCTGACCGATCTGCTCGACATGATGCGCGGGCGCTGACGTGGCAGAGGGCAACGCGGCCATTCCGGCCCCGATCATCGTCAAGAAGGTCACCATCGTCGAAGGCGGCCACCATGGCGGCGCGTGGAAGGTCGCCTATGCCGACTTCGTGACCGCCATGATGGCCTTCTTCCTGCTTTTGTGGCTGCTTGGCGCAACGGAAGAAAAGCAGCGCAAGGGCATCGCCGATTACTTCGCGCCCACACTGGTCAAGATGCGGCAGGAAACCGCCGGGGCGGACGGGCTGCTGGGCGGCTCGTCGCTGACCGATCCCGACAATTACCCCAACCGTCAGGGCCAGACCGGCACGCGTTCGATCACCATCCCGCGCGGGGTGACCGGCGGGCCTTCCGAGGCAGGCGGGCGCGGCGAGATGGAATCGAAGAAGCTGAAGGAGCTTCAGGACAAGATCGAGAAGAAGCTCGTCCAGCGCCGCCAGCTCAGGCACCTCGCCCGGCAGGTGCGGGTGATGCGCGCGCCCGAAGGCATCCGCATCGATCTGATGGACAATGCCGATTTCTCGATGTTCGAACTTGGCACCACGATCCTCACCAAGGAAGCGCGCGGTCTGTTGCAGGTGATCTCCGAGACCCTGAAGGACGAGGCCGCCCCGCTGATTCTGCGCGGCCACACGGATTCGCTGCCCTGGCGCGGCGGGGTGAGCGCAAACAACTGGTCGCTGTCCACCGGCCGGGCCGAGGCGACGCGCCAGGCGCTGGTGCTGGGCGGGGGGCCACAGGGCCGTTCCGCCCGGATCGAGGGCGTGGCTGATACCGAGCCCCTGATTGGCGATAACCCCGCCGACCCGCGCAACCGCCGCATCTCGCTATTGCTGCTCGAAGGACGAGGGGCCGCGCCGGGCGGGCCGGGGGCCAATGCGCTGATGGTCACGCCGCGCGCAAATGACCAGCCCTAAGGCTGTCCATCCTGCCCCGTACATCGCTGCGCGGGCGCATACAGGTGCAGAGCGGCGAGGCGGAACGTCCGCTTCTGGCAACCTGCATCGGGGCCGTTAATGACCGGATTTGGGTGGAAAGCCGCCTCGCGGCTTTCAGCTTAGCGCGCCCGTTATGCGGCTGATGTTCAATCGACAAAAACGGGCTCAATCCGACCGTTGGAGAGTTTCCAGATAACGTCCTGAGGGACCGGCAGGCTCAACGCATCTGCCCGGGACAGCCCGCTGTATGCACCTCGGATGATCCGGCCTATCAACCCGTGAGACACGGCGACAGTTACGCCCTGCCGTTCTTCCAGCCAGCATTCGGCTCTCTGGAAAGCGGAGTCATAGCTCTCGCCATCGGGCGACCTGAAGAACCAGTCGAATGGTGTCGATCCATCCAGCAACCCGGGCCACTGGGCGTCGATGTCGATGTGCGTCAACCCGTCCCATGAGCCCAATGACACCTCAGCGAGACGGTCATCACATTGAGCAGCAGGAAGATGCGCCGAACCTGCAATGATCGTTGCAGTCTGACGTGTTCTGCCAAGAGGGCTGGTGACGAATAGATCGATTAGGAGGTCCATCTTGGCGAGGCGTTTACCTACCGCCTCGGCTTGCACTACGCCGGTCTGGGTGAGGATAGAGTCAAGCTTTCCTTGGAAACGCCCTTGAGCGTTCCATTCCGTTTCACCGTGGCGGATCAGATAGATCTCAATCATTGGCATCTTCAGTATGCCGGTTGCAGGAGCGTGAGCAAGCAATCTCTAATGTCTCAAATGGGGTCGATTTCTGGACAGCAGGAATTTTTCATAAGCGAGGCAAGGCCACCATCCCGCTTTCGGGCTCGGGCCTTGCTTGTTGGGCTGCGGCTTTTGTCTCTCTCGGTGGGAATGCGGGCCTCGGGATCTGGCGGCGGGGCGGGGTTCATGGGTTTTGCCAGCTTTGCCCCCCTATCTGCTTTCCTACATGGGCGAGACCTGCGAGCACGCTCCGCATGGCCTGCCCGTGTCTTGTGTTGGCTGCCGCAAATCCGCCCCTGATGGGCTTGCGCGTGCGCGGGAGGTTATTTGCTTTCTGGACAGTGTCTCATGTGTCTCCAACAGCGCCCTGTCGCCCGCGTTCGCGTTCACACGAAAAAGCCCGGAGCCTTTCGGCTCCGGGCTCTCGTGGGCCGCCCCGCAGGGGACATGGGGCGGCGCGCGGGAAGGGGCGTCTTAGCGCAGCAGCGACAGGACGTTCTGCTGCGACTGGTTCGCCTGAGCGAGCATCGCGGTCGAGGCCTGACCGAGGATCTGCGCCTTGGCGAGCGCGGTGGTTTCGGCCGAATAGTCGGTGTCCTGAATGCGCGAACGGGCATCGGTCAGGTTGGTCGAAACGTTGGTGAGGTTGTTCACCGCCGATTGCAGGCGGTTCTGGCCCGCACCCAGCGTTGCCCGGGGGGTCGAGATCGATTCGATGTCGGCATCGATATCGGTCAGCGCCGTGCGCGCCGCCGAACCATCGGTGCCGGTGACATCGAAGGAACCGGCGGTGCCGCCACCAGCCGTCAGCGCGGTGAGATCGTCAAGGGTCAGGTCAACGGTGTCTGCATCATTGGCACCGGCCAGAACGGTGACCGTGGTGAGCGAGCCGTCAAACAGCTTCACGCCGTTGAATTCGGTGTTGGACACGACCTGCCCGATCTGCGCGGTCAGTTCATCGACTTCGACCTGGATGTTGTCGCGGTCGCTTTCAGCATAGGTGTCGGAACCGGCCTGCACGGCCAGTTCGCGGATGCGCTGCAGCATGTTGGTCACTTCGTTCAGCGCGCCTTCCGCCGTCTGGGCAAGGCTGATGCCGTCATTGGCGTTACGGATGCCCTGCTGCATGCCCTTGATCTGCGAGGTCATCGAGTTGACGATGGCAAGGCCGGCAGCGTCATCGGCGGCGCTGTTGATGCGCTTGCCGCTCGACAGGCGCTCCATCGAAGTGCCGAGCATCTTGCCCGCAGCAACGGCCGAGTTGGTGGCGCGCATGGCCGAAGTGTTGGTGTTGATCACGTTCATTGTTCAAACTCCCGAATGGTCAGGCAGGACGAACTTGCCCGTCGCTGCTGGCCCATAGAGCGGCCGGGATCCGGGATGTTTAAGCCGAAAAAATTATCACTATAAAACAGCAAGATGATGGGCCAGATCAGGCCGCTGCGCAATGTGACGATGGGGGCGCCTAGGTGTTCGTCTCGGCCTGACTAGGGGAAGCTACGGGGGCTTAAATTTGCCACCTGTGCAGCCTGTATGCGGCAGAGCTTTGCCGAGACCAGACAGCAGGGGCACAGATGATCGATCCGGCATTCGAGGGCGCAGCCAAGGCGGCAGATGCTGTGGGCGGTGCGCATGACATCCTTATCGGCATGACAGTGCCGCTTATGGGGGGAAGCTGGCAACGCGACCGGATCGTGCTGGGTGATGCAATGCCTGCGGCGATGGCGGCAGGCATTGCCCGCAGCGGCAGGATTGCGATTGCGCTGGCCCATGCCTGTGTGCCGCGACTGGCGCTGAACGGCGCAGGCCGCGTCAGCCTTTCCTATGATCCGGCACAGCTGCCCGCTGCGCGTGCGGCGCTGATTGCAACTTCGGCGCAGGGCGGCTGGCCGGTGGCAGGCGATCCGCAGTCGCTGGCGCTGCTGACGCTGGCCGAACGCATCGCTGCCTCCGATATTCCGGTGCTGCTCGAAGGGCCGACCGGCACTGGCAAGGAAGTGCTGGCGCGCTTTGTCCACCGCCTTTCGGCGCGCGCCTCTGGCCCGTTTGTCGCGGTCAATTGCGCCGCCATGCCCGAGGCCATGCTGGAGGCGCTGCTGTTCGGCCACCGCAAGGGCGCATTTACTGGCGCGGCCGAGGCGGGCGAGGGGCTGTTCCGCGCTGCCGATGGCGGCACGCTGCTGCTCGACGAGATCGGGGAACTGCCGCTGGCGCTGCAATCCAAGATGCTGCGCGCTTTGCAGGAGGGCGAGATCCTGCCGCTGGGTGCGACGAAGCCGGTCAAGGTCGATGTGCGCATCATTGCCGCAACCAACCGCCACCTTGCCACCGAGGTTGAGGCCGGGCGCTTCCGCGAAGACCTGCTTTACCGCCTTAATGTCTTTCCCTTGCGGTTGGCGGCTCTGCGTGACCGGGCGGGCGACATCGCCCCGCTCGCCTTTGCGATGCTGCTGCGTCACGCGCCCCGGTTTGTGGCCGGTGCGCCCGCCCACCCGGGGTGGATCGCCGCCGATGCCCTCGCCGCGCTGGAAGCGCACGCCTGGCCGGGCAACGTCCGCGAACTGGAAAACGTGATCCGCCGCGCGATCCTGCTGGCAGGGGACGCCGAAGCGATCGGCGCGCAGCACATCGTGTTCGATACCGCCGTGCGCCCGATTGCCGCAAACGGTGTTGCCGAAGCAGCCGCGCAGCCGGCGCGCACAGGTGCGCCGCGCTCGCTTTCCGATGTCGCCTTTGCTTCAGAGGCGCGGGCGATCCTTGAAACCCTTGGCCGCCACGGTGGCAACCGTGCCGCCACGGCGCGCAGCCTCGGCATTTCCGAACGCACCCTGCGTTACCGCCTCGCCTCGATGCGCGGCGCCGGGATGCTGGCGGCAGGAGGTGCGGCATGAACGCGCTTCGGGTCGGCTTCGGCGTCGAGGATGTCATGGCCCTGCGCAGTCAGGTGCTGGCCCGCAGTGCTGCCCTGCGTGATGTGCGCGCGGCGAGCGAGGCGGGCGTCGCGATTGCCGCACCCGGCAGGGCGCC
Source organism: Porphyrobacter sp. (assembly GCA_018991295.1). Taxonomy (GTDB): domain Bacteria; phylum Pseudomonadota; class Alphaproteobacteria; order Sphingomonadales; family Sphingomonadaceae; genus Erythrobacter. The sequence continues at coordinate 20,161 of JAGKSZ010000097.1, forward strand.
CGGCGCAGGCTTTGCCGATACGCTGCACATGGCGCTCAAACAGGTCAGCGCCGTTCAGGAACATTCAAGCGCGATGCAGGTCGCCTATGAACGCGGGGCCGTGACCGATATCGCGCAGGTGATGCTGGCGCGGCAGGAAGCAGGCGTTGCCTTTGAAGCCACGCTCCAGGTGCGCAACAAGCTGCTGGGCGCCTATCAAGACATCATGCGGATGGGGGGCTGATAGATGGCCGACGCCGCGCTTCCCGTTCCCGCTGATCCTGCAGGCCTGCCGCCTGCGACCACCGGCTGGCGCGCCATGCTGCCGCCGCCCGTGGCAGGCTTTGTCAGCCAGCCCGCGCTTGCCCGCGCGCTTCCGGCATTGGGGGCACTGGGCGCGGTTGCAGCGGCAGGCGCCTTGTGGATGGCGATTTCCTCCGGCCCCGACCGCGTCCTTTATACCAGCCTGACCGACGCCGAGCGCGCCAAGGTGGTGGAAACGCTGGAAGGCGGCGGGATCGCCTATTCCATCGACAATGCCACCGGCGCGCTCTCGGTGTCCGAGAACGATGTTTACCGCGCCAAGATGCTGGTCGCCAGCAACGCCGGGATCGCTGCGCCCGAAGGGGCCGAGGCGATGCTCGATGCGATGCCGCTGGGCACCTCGCGCACGCTTGAGGGCGAACGCCTGCGTCTTGCACGCGAACGCGAATTGATGCTGACGATCAAGGAGATCGACGGGATCGAAAGCGTGCGCGTCCACCTTGCCACGCCCGAACGGTCCGTGTTCGTGCGCGACAACAACCCGCCGTCTGCTTCGGTGATGGTGCGGCTGGTCAGCGGGCGCAGCCTTTCGCCGAACCAGGTGGCTGCGATCGTCAACCTTGTCGCAGCCAGCGTGCCGGGGCTCAGCGCCGATGCGGTGCGCGTGGTCGATCAGAACGGGAGGCTCCTGTCCGATCCCCGTGAAACAGCGGGCGAGGGCCTTGATCTCCAGCGCGAACATGAAGCCAAGCTGCGCGAACAGCTCGATGCGCTGCTGCTGCCCTTGCTGGGTGAAGGCAATTTCAGCACGCAGGTGCAGGTCGAACTCGATAAGGCCGAAGTCACCACCGCGCGCGAGACCTATGAAAAGGAAGGCGCGGTTCGCACCGAAAGCGAACGCAATGCCCAGCGCACCGGGGCCGCGCCTGCGGGCGGCGTGCCGGGCGTGCCCGCCAACACCCCGCCCCCGCAGGCGCAGCTTGTCGATGGTGCGCCGCAGCCCGCAGCCCCTGCCAATGCCGCCACCACCGACACCGAAACCGCCACCGACCGCGCCTATGAACTGGGCCGCGAGGTGGCTGTGACCACCGCCGGGCCGGGGGCGCTCAAGAAGCTGTCGGTTGCGGTGGCGGTCAGTGACAAGGCGCTGAAGGCTGCCGCCCCCATGACTGCACAGCAATTGCAGGCGCTGGTCAGCGCCGCCGTGGGCGCCAACACCCAGCGCGGCGATATGGTGCAGGTTGTTGCCAGCAAGTTCGAACCCGTCGATCTTGAACCCCCCGCCTTCTATGAAGAGCCGTGGTTCGCGATGCTGGTGCGCTATGGCACGGCGCTGATTGCGGTGCTGCTGGTGCTGCTGTTCGCGGTGCGTCCGCTGATCGGCAAGCTGCGCGGCGGCAAGGATCAGTCTGCACCGGTTGCTTCAGGGGATGCGCCGCTGGCGATTGCAGGTTCTGATGATGAAGCGGCAGAAAGCCCGGCGGATGCGCCGGATACCGCGGACACCGGCACCGTGCTTGATGATCTCCCCCGTCAGGTGGAACTCGCCCGGCGTCTTGCCGTGCAGCAGCCCGAACGCGCGGTCGAGGCGCTCCAGCGGATGCTCGAAGCGCCCGCGCCGCACCCGGATCAGGCTGAAGCAGCATGACCCCGGATAACGCGCTTACCCCCATGCCTGCGCCCGCGCCGCTGCTCAGCCGGGTCGATCGCGCTGCGGTGTTCCTGATGCTGCTGGGCGATGATGAAGCCACCAGCCTGCTGGCGCGCCTATCCCCTGCCGAGCTGGAAAAGCTGGGCGCTGCGATGATGGCGCTGGGCGAGATCGAAACCCCGCACATGGCCGAGGCGCTGGCCGATTTCGCAGGCGAGGCCGCACGCGAGATGCTGCCGATGCGCGGCCGCACGGACCGGGTGCGCACGTTGCTCGACAAGGCGCTGGGCCCGGCGCGGGCAGACAGCATGATGCAGCGCATCGAGCCCGAGGCGGCCCCGCGCAGCCTTGAACTGGCCAAGTGGCTCGCCCCCGGGGTGCTGGTGCGGCTGATCCTTGATGAACACCCGCAGGTGATCGCCGCGCTGCTGCTGCTGATCGAACCTGAACCCGCCGCTGAAGTGCTGGCGATGCTGCCGCTCGAACTGCAGACGCTGGTGGTGGAGCGCGTGGCGAAAAGCGGGGCGATATCGTCCAGAGCCATCGCCACCATCGATACGCTGCTGACCCAGCGCATCACCGCGACCTATGGCACCGCCCCGCTGATGATGGGCGGCCCGCGTGAGGCGGCCAACCTTATCAATCTGGCGGCGGGCGAACTGCGCAACACCGTGCTGCCCGCCATTGCCGAACGCGATGCCCCGCTGGCCGAACGCATCGAGGAGGAATTGTTCACCTTCGAAATGCTGTTCGTGCTCGATCCCATGTCGATGGGGCGGCTGCTGCGCGATGTCGACAACGAGAAGCTGGTCGATGCCTTGAAAGGCCTCAAGGAACCCGACCGTGCGCCCTTCTTTGCGGCCATGTCGAGCCGTGCCGCCGACGGCGTGCGCGACGAGATCGAACTGCGCGGGCGCCTTGCCAAGAGCGAGGTCATCGCCGCGCAGAAGGCGATTGTCGAAATCGCCCGGGGCCTTGCCGATGCGGGCGAGATTGTGATCGGAAGCGGCAGTGGCGAATTCGTCTGATTGGCTGGAGGCGCTTGCCGCCGCGCCCGATTGTGCCGAGCTTGCCGGGGACAGCGCCCCCGGCTGGCTCGCTGCGCTGGACGATGCCGCAGCGGACGAGGGCGGGCGCTTCCGCGAGGCTGCGCTGTTCAGTGCGGCCAAGGCGGACACGCCCGCTCCGCCGCCGCCGGTTGCGCCCGAAGCTGAGCCCGAAGCCGCAGCGCCCGATCCTCATGCCGAGGCCCTTGCCCGCGCCTATGCCGATGGCCTTGCCGCTGGCCGCGCTGCCGCCGAAGCCGAAGGCAAGGCGCTTGGCCAACGCCAACGCGCCTTGCGCCTTGCCTTCCGGGCGCTCGATGAAGCGGCGCTGGCGGTGCTGGCCGAAGACCTTGTCGCCACGGTCGAGACGCTGTGTGCAGGCGTGCTGGGCGAGGCGGCACGGGTGCCGGAGAGCCTGCGCGCCCGCTGCGATGCCGCCGCCCGCCGGATTGGCGGCGCGCCCGATGGTCTGGTGCTGCATCTCCACCCGGACGACATCGCGCTGCTGAAGGAGGAGGGGACACTCGCCGCCCTGCGGATCGCGCCCGACGCCAGCCTCGAACCCGGCAGCCTCGTGATCGAGGGGGCGGACGGGACGATCAGCGATGGTCCGGCTGAATGGCGCCGCGCCATTGCAACGGCGGTGCGGGGATGATCGCCGAACTCCAGCTGGACCTTGCCCGGATCCGTGCTGCCCCCGTGGCGGGCGGACCGGTGCTGACGGGCCGCGTGGTCGCCTGCGATGGCGGACTGATCGAGGTGGCGGGCCCGCCCCCGCCGGGCGGCTCGCTCGGCCTGATCGAAAAAGATGCGGGGGCTGAGTGCCTTGCCGAAGTGATCGGCTTTCGCGCCGGGCATTCGCTGATGATGCTGCTGGGCGATACCATGCTGCTGCGCCCGCAGGCGCGGGTGCGGGCGCTGGGCCAACCCGGCGAGGTGCGCGTGGGCGAGGCCCTGCTGGGCCGCGCAGTCGATGCGCTGGGCGATCCGATTGACGGCGGCCCGCGGCTCGATCTGCCGCAAGCCTGGCCGCTCGCCGGCAAGCGCGAGGGCGCGCTGGAACGGGCGAGCGTTGAACATCCCTTCGATTGCGGGGTGCGCGCCATCAATGCGCTGGCCGCGATGGGGGTGGGGCAAAGGCTTGGGATCATGGCCGGATCGGGGGTCGGCAAATCGGTGCTGGTCGATACCATCGCCGGGCACGCGGTTGCCGATGTGACGGTGGTCGCCCTGATCGGAGAGCGCGCGCGCGAGGTATCGGATTTCGTGAACCGCCACATGGCAGGGGCGCGGCGCGGGGGGATTATCGTCGTCGCGGTGCCTGCCGATCACGCGCCCAACCTGCGCCTGCGCGCTGCGCAATATGCCTGCGCCATCGGGGAGTATTTCCGCAGCCAAGGCAAGCGCGTGCTGCTGATCCTCGACAGCCTCACCCGCGTTGCCCACGCGGCGCGGGAACTGGCGCTGGTGCTGGGCGAGCCCGGCGCGGCGCGGGGCTATCCGCCATCCGCGCTCGCCGCAATCACGCGGCTGGTGGAGCGGGCCGGGAACTCGGCCCGGTCGGGCGGGGCGGTGACGGGGATCTACACCGTGCTCGCCGATGGCGACGACACCAATGATCCCGTCGTCGATACGGCCCGGGCGATCCTTGATGGGCACATCGTCCTGTCGCGCGAGCTGGCGTCGCGTGGGCATTATCCGGCCATCGATATTCCCGCCTCCTTGAGCCGGGTGATGGATGATGTGGTGAGTGCGCCGGTTGCTGCCGCGGCGCGGCGCCTGCGGGCGCTGGTTGCTGCGCGTGAGGGCGGGCGCGATCTGGTGATGATGGGGGCCTACCGTGCAGGCGGTGACCCGCTGCTTGACGAGGCGCTGGCGCTCTCCGGCGCGATTGACGCCTTCCTCGTGCAAGGCCGGGGCGAGGTGGTGGCGCTCGCAGACAGCCATGCGGCGCTGCTCAAACTGATGGCGCCGCCGGATGCGTGAAGCGCGCCGCCTTGTGCTGCTCCGCCGTCAGAGCCTGATTGCCGAGGTAGCGCGCAAGCAGGCGCTGCGGGCGCTGGCCGAGGCGCTGGAGGCCGAGGCCCGCGGCGCGGCGCTGGCGGCTCGCAGCCAGCATCTGGTGGCCGCCAGCGCCGCGCGCGTGGGGCTGACGAACGGCGCGGCGCTGGGCCAGCGAGCAGGGTTCACCGCCGGGCTCGCCCAGCTTGCCGCCAATGCCAGCGATTCCGCCCGCGATGCCGTGCGTCAGCGCGAATGGCAGGCCGAAGCCCTTACCCGCGCCGAAACCCGCGCGCGCCGCCTTGCCGAAATGACCGCCGATGCTTGCACGGCGCTGGCCGCCGCGCAGGATCGCCGTGAAGCCGCCCGCCAGATGCCGCTGGCACGCAAGTTGCAAAGACCCGGCCAAGACTGACCTTTTGCCGCCACGAGGATGAGGATGATGCCCGCCGTGACCAGCCCGTTCCCGCTCCTGCCGGAAAGCCCGCCGCTTCCCCCCGCCCTG
>JAGKSZ010000098.1 GCA_018991295.1 Porphyrobacter sp.
TGTGACTGTGCAGTCTATGTAGTTGCATGGAGTGCTCGCTCTTGCTTGTTTTTTTTTTTTTTTAAGGATCCGGCGCCCACCGAGATCTACCCTCTTTCCCTCCCCGCCGCTCTTCCAATCTGCCCCCCCCTGAAGGGGGGGGAGAACCGAGGTATCCCCCAAGGCCGCCGTGCGCCCGGCGATAGAGCCGAAGGCCGGCGCCGGGCCGGGCGGGCCGCCCGCCCCTGCATAGACCCCGCCGGTCGGGCAGGCGATGGCATTGCCTGCGCCCAGAAGGCCGGGGATCGGCGCGCCATCATGCCCCAAGATCCGCGCCTGCCCATCGGTGCGCGGGCCGCCATTGGTGCCGAGCAGCCCCGAGGCAATCTCCACCGCATAAAAGGGCGCTTCGCGGATCGCGCCCAGCGTGACGGCGGCGCCCTGCCGCGAGCGATCCCCGTAGAAATGGTCATAGGCGCTCGTCCCGCGCCCGAAATCGGGATCGTGGCCTGCATCGGCATGGGTGTTGAACCGCGTCACGGTGTCCGCCAGCGCGCCCGCATCGACCCCAATCTGCGCCGCCAGCCCCGCCAGCGTATCGGCGCGCATCACCCAGTCCGGGATCGGCTGTCCCGGCTGGCGCGTGCCCAGCGGATAGCGCGCCGCATATTGCGCGTCGAAGATCAGCCAGCACGGCAGGTTCGGATAGTCATAGGTCGCCGGATCGAACTGGTGGAACACGCCCCCCAGCGCCGAGTAATTGGCCGCCTCGTTGCAGAACCGCCGCCCGTTGCGCCCCACCATGATGCTGTGCGGAACCGTCCGCTCGATCAGGATGATCTGTGCGCGTTGTTCGCCGCCCGGCCACGGTGCATCGGGCGTCACCAGTGTCGGCGCCCACCATGCGCTGGTCATGTTGCCGAGCTTTGCGCCCGCCGCCATCGCCAGCTTCAGCCCTTCGCCGGTGCCGGTCGGCGGGCTGGCGGGCGCTGTCACGGGACCGCGCAGGAAGGTCTGGCGCAGGTCCGCATCCCATTCGAACCCGCCGGTGGTGATGATGACGCCGCGCCTTGCGCCAAGCGCGAAAGGCTCCCCGCCCAGAACGCCTGCGATCCCGGTGATGCGATCGCCATCCTTCACCAGCCGGTGCGTCTCGACGCCCAGCAGCGGCGCGATCCCGCGCGCAAGGCACGCCTTCAGCAATCGCGCCACCATCGCCTGCCCGAACCCGCATTGCCGCGCCGCCATGCGCTGGCCCAGCACCTCCAGCGGCGGCATAGCGGTAGCCCCGCCCAGCGGCGTTTCGCGCAGCATCAGCGGCTTTGGTTCTTCGATGGCGTAGATGCGCTCTGCCCAATCGCCGAGTTCCCCCAGCGCAAACAGATCATGGTCAAGCGCACGGCTGCCTTCGGGCTTGGCGCCGGGACGGTCGAGGTAATAATCGGGATAGCCCGGCAGCACCGAAACGCTCAGCGCGCCGATATCTTCCAGAAAGGCCAGCGCCTCCGGCCCCCGGTCCACGAAAGCCTCCAGCGTTTCGTCCACCAGATCGCCGTGATCCAGACTGCGAAAATAGGCGAGCGCATCTTCGCGGCTGTCTGCCATGCCCGCAGCGCGCATCCGGGGGTTGTCTGCCACCCAGATCACCCCGCCCGATATGGCGGACGTGCCCCCGATACGATCCCAGCGTTCGATCAGCGCAACGCTCGCGCCCGCCTCATGCGCCGCCAGCGCCGCTGCCATGCCTGCCGCGCCGCTGCCCAGAATGATCACGTCCACTTCGCCCATAGGCCCGGTTAGACGCCCGACACGGCAAGCGCGGCAACCCGTCATTTTGGCAAGGTGCGTTTGCCCGCGCCCCCCGCTACGCCTGCGCGGACAAAGGAGAGCACGCATGAAACTGGCCGGAAAAATCGCCGCCATCACCGGGGGCACCGCAGGCATGGGGCGCGGGATCGCGGAGGCCTTTCTGGCCGAAGGCGCAAGCGTGGCGCTGTTTGCGCGCAATGCCGAAAAGGGCGCCAGGGTGCTGGAGGAACTTGGGGCCAAGGGATTTGGGGGCGACAGGGCGATCTTCGTGGCGGGCGATGTGATGAGCCAGCAAGACCTTGAAGGCTTCATCGACCACGTGACCGCGCATTTCGGCACGCTCGATATTCTGGTCAACAATGCAGGCGGCGCGGGCGATTTGCAGCCGCTCGTCAACCTGTCCGATCATGCCTTTGACGAAGCGATGAAGTGGAACGTCTATTCGACCTTCTGGGCCACGCGCCGGGCGCTGCCGGTGATGATCGGCAAGGGCCATGGCCGGGTGATCAACATCTCCTCGATGGAGGGCAAGCACGGCAAGGCGGTGCTGACCGCCTATTCCGCCGCCAAGCACGCAGTGAACGGCATGACCAAGAGCCTCGCGCGCGAAGTGGGTGCGCAGGGGGTGACGGTGAACGCGATCTGCCCCGGCATCGTCATCACCGACATCAACGCCGACTGGTTCCATACCGAAGGCGGCCAGAAGCAGATGAAGGGCTTTCCGCGGCGGCGGCTGATGGAGGCCGGAGATCTCGACGCTTCGCTGCTGATGCTTTCCGGACCGTCCGCGCGGGCGATCACCGGCACGGTGATCACCATCGACGATGGCCAATCGCTGCCGGGCGGCGGCTGAAGCCGTTGGCTGACGGCGCGTCATAGCCGCTAGGCTGACCACAAGAGATTAGGGAGAGATCGCATGGGTCAGGGACCGCTTTCAGGCCTGAAGGTTATCGAGTTCGCCGGGATTGGGCCGGGCCCGTTCTGCGGCATGCTGCTGTCGGACCTTGGCGCGGACGTGGTGCGCATCGACCGCAAGGGGCAGGGGCGCGCCTCGCCGGCCGACATCACCAGCCGGGGCCGCCGCTCCATCGGCCTGGACCTGAAGAACCCTGCCTCCATCGAGACCTGCCTGAAGCTGATGGAGAGCGCCGACGCGGTGTTCGAAGGCTTCCGCCCGGGGGTGATGGAGCGCCTGGGCCTGGGCCCCGACGTGGCGCTGAAGCGCAATCCCAAGCTGGTTTATGGCCGGATGACGGGCTGGGGGCAGTTCGGACCCTACGCCAACGCCGCCGGTCACGACATGAACTACATCGCCATCACCGGCGCTCTGCACGCCATCGGAACGGGCGATAAGCCGATCCCGCCGCTCAACCTGGTGGGCGATTTCGGCGGCGGCGCGCTTTATCTGGCGTTCGGGCTGTTGGCCGGGGTGCTGAACGCGCGCGAAACCGGCCAGGGCCAGGTGATCGACTGCGCCATGAGCGATGGCGCGGCGTCGCTGATGTCCATGTTCTACGGCTTCAAGGCCAGCGGGATGTGGAAGGAACAGCGCCGGGCGAACCTGCTCGACGGCGGCGCGCACTTCTACGACACCTACCAATGCGCCGACGGCAAGTGGATCTCGATCGGCTCGATCGAGC
>JAGKSZ010000099.1 GCA_018991295.1 Porphyrobacter sp.
CGCCAATCCCGACCCCCCCCCCCCGGGCAAGCGGCGAGGCGGGATCGAGAATATACCCCCGCCCCCCGGCGCGGATCCAGTCCTCACCCGAAAAATCCCGGCGGCGCGCGACGAATTCAGGCCGGGCCGGCGCAAGGGCTTCGGGGGCGTTTGGGGCGGGGCGCGGCCCAATAACCCCGGCAACGCTTGCCCGCCTGCCCTGCCCAGCCCCGCGCGATACCTGCGGCAGCGACTGCCTTCGCTGCGCGGTCGCCGCCCCAGCGCGCCAGGCGTTGCAGCAAGTCCTCGCCCCGCCCGCCCAGCCCGCGCTCCTGCAGCAACATCACCAGCCGCGCCGCATCCTCGGCGCAGCCTGCCGCCGCACCGTGGAGCACGGCTGCGGCCTGATCGGGAGACATCGGAAGGCTGGCAATCGCCTTACCCAGCGGGGTAATGCGCCCGCCTGCCAGCGCGCCCAGAGCTTCCAGCGCCTTGCGTGCAGCAGCGACCGAAGCTTCGGGCGGGGGGTCCAGCCAAGGCAGGCCTGCCGGGTCCGCCGTGCCCCACTTGGCCAGCCGCAAAAGCAGCGGAGAAAGGTCGGCCTGCATGATTTCTGGCGGCGCAAACTCGGGGCGACCTGCATGGCCCGCTTCCTCCCAGAGGCGATAGGCAACCCCCGGCCCCTGCCGCGCCGCACGGCCGGCCCGCTGCGCTGCCGAGGCCTGCGATGCGCGGCGGGTTACGAGATGCGTGGTCCCCGCCGTGCGGTCGAATTCCGCGAGCCGCGCAAGGCCGCTATCGACGACCACGCTGACACCATCGAGAGTAAGCGAAGTTTCCGCGATCGCGGTGGACAGCACAATCCGGCGGCGGCCTTCCGGGTCACGGCGGATCGCGGCACGCTGCGCTGCGGGCTCGATCTGGCCATGAAGGGCGTGGATCGGCGTGCCGGGAAAGCGCGGCTCTAAACGCTCACGCACCCGCTCGATCTCGCGCACGCCGGGGAGGAAGGCGAGAATATCGCCTGCCTCCTCTCGCCATGCGGCAAGGATCGCGGCGGCCATTCGGTCTTCAATCGCTTGCGAGGCATCGCCGCCAAACCACTTTATCTCCAAGGGAAAGCTGCGCCCCTCACTCTCGATCACCGCCGCACCTTCGCCCAGCAAGCGGGCAAAGCGGGCGCCATCGATGGTGGCGGACATCACCAGCACGCGAAGGTCTTCGCGCAGCACGGCCCGCGTCTCCAGCGCCAGTGCAAGCCCCAGATCGCTGTCGAGCGCACGCTCGTGCGCCTCGTCGAACAACAGCGCCGAGACGCCGGGCAGTTCCGGGTCATCGACCAGCCGGTTGACCAGAATGGCCTCGGTGACAACGAGAATCCGGGTCTTAGCAGACACCTTGCTGTCGAGCCGGGTTATGTAGCCGACAGTCTCGCCCGGCTTCTCCCCCAGCAGCTCGGCTATGCGCTCGGCCGCAGCGCGAGCGGCCACGCGGCGGGGCGAGGTCAAAATGATCTGGCCGCTGCACCACGGCTCGGCCAGCAGATCCGGCGCAACCGCAGTCGTCTTGCCCGCACCGGGCGGTGCGATGAGAACGCCTGCACCCTTGCCTGCCAGCGCGGCGCGGATTTCAGGCAGGACGGCGCTGATGGGGAGGTCGCTTGGCACAGCCGGGCGGCTAGAAGAAGTCCGGCCCATCGACAAGCTCAGGGCGAACAGGCGTGATGGCTAATGCCCCCGCGCGACCGCAAATTGCGCAGCTTCTGCCATGGCGGCGCGCGCCTTGCTGTCGGGGAAGATCGAAATCGCATCGATCGCCCGATGCGCAAAATGACGGGCACGCTCGCGCGTGTCCTCGACCGCGTTGTGCCTGCCGATCAGGCCGATTGCATGAGCAAGGTCCGCATCCGTCGCCCGGTGACCAAGGATAGCGTCTTTCCAGAACCTGCGTTCTTCCTCGGTCCCACGGGCATAGGCGAGGATCACCGGCAAGGTCATCTTGCCCTCCCGGAAATCATCGCCCTGATCCTTGCCCATTTCGGCTGCATCGGAATCGTAATCGATCGCATCGTCGACTAGCTGGAACGCCACCCCGAGATTGCGCCCATAGGCCTCCAGCGCGCGTTCCTGTTCTTCGGAACATTCCGCCACGACCGCAGCGATCTGGCTGGCTGCAGCAAACAGGGCGGCGGTCTTGGCGCCGATGATGTGGAGATATTGCTCTTCGCTGGTTGTGATCTGGCGCTGGGCAGAAAGCTGCGAGACCTCCCCTTCCGCAATCACCGCACTGGCACGCGACAGGATCGACAAAACCCGCAAAGAGCCATCCTCGGTCATCAGTTCGAACGCACGGCTGAACAGGAAATCACCGACCAGCACGGTTGCAGGATTGCCGAAAATGATGTTGGCCGCAGCCTTGCCGCGCCGAAGCTCGCTGCCATCGACCACATCGTCGTGGAGCAGAGTTGCGGTGTGAATGAACTCGACCGCAGCAGCGAGCTTGTGGTGGCGTGTGCCCTTGTAGCCGACCAACTCCGCCCCTGCGAGCGTCAGCATCGGCCGCAATCGCTTGCCCCCCCCACTGATGAGGTGTCCGGCCAGACGCGGGATCAGCGGGATCTCGCTCTGCATCCGATCGAGGATCACCGCGTTCACAGAATTCATCCCGCCCGCCGTCAGCGACAGCATGGGATCGAGTGTCGGTGCCTTGCGCGGCAGGGGAATGATGTCGGCACTCATGCTGGGCAAGGCTCTAGGGCGGCCCGCGCGTGCTTGGCAAGCGCAGAATTGCTGCTAATTCTGCGCGCCATGCCGCATGATCCGCAACATTCGCCCTCCCTCGACACCGGGCCCGATCCGGTGCTCGCGGCGTTTCGCAAGAGCATCGACAACATCGATGCGGCACTGATCCACATGCTGGCCGAACGGTTCCGGATCACGCAGGCGGTGGGCGAGTACAAGGCCAAGGTAACGCTCCCCCCTGCCGATCCTGACCGCGAAGCACGCCAGATTGCGCGGCTGCGCAAGCTATCGGAAGAGGCTGACCTCGATCCGGAATTCTCCGAGAAATTCCTGCGCTTCATCATCGATGAAGTGATCCGCCATCACGAACGCGCGGCGGCAGGCTAAGGCCTTTCCTCGGTCTCGGCAATCGGAGGCGCCGAGGGAGGCGGAGGCGACGCTGGCGGCTGATCGCGCAAAACCTCAAGCAATTCGGCCCTCTCGCGCAGGATACGCCGTTGCTGGCGTGTCAGGCGCTCAATGCTGCCATTACCGAGCTTCACATAGCGCCCGCCATCAAAAATCAGTGGCGCGCCAAGACAGGTCGAATCGCGCCCCAGATCAACATCGCATTGCGGGCCGATCCCGGTGCGGTCGGTGCCATAGGGATTGCTGAAAACAGTTCGCTCGCCTGCGCGAGGATCGGGCGTGGCGCAACCCGCTAAAGCCAGCATCGCAGCGCCAAGAGCAATCGAGGTTCGGCACGCTGCAAACATGGCCCTGCCCCTGCAAAACGGAAGGCCATTTCAATCGCTTGCACACCTTGAACGGGCCGTGAACAGGATGACCAGACCAGGCGCCCTATCCTGCAGGCGAGGGCACGGGCGAAGGTTCGGATGGGCTCGGAATTCCGCGGCGGGCGCGCAGCTCCTGCGTGATTGTCCGGCGCTGCTCGGGCGGGAGGCTGCGCCATGCCTCACGCCGCTCCTCCGGCGACATGGCGCGCAGTTCCCGCACCTTGTCACGCAGGGCCGGATCGACCTGTGGACGCCCGGCAAGGTCCTCGCGCGTTACCGCTTCGCCGTTGGCGACCTTGCGTTCCATCGCCTCGCGGCGGGCGGCGATCTGCTGATCGGCACGCTCTTCACGCCGGGCGATCTCCTCGCCGATACGCTCGCGCAAGGCCGCCTCCTCTTCGGGCGTGGGCACGCGAAGGCCCGCAGCGCGGCGGCGCTCGATCTCGCGGGCGATACGCTGATCGACCATCGCGCGGCGCTCTTCACGGCGACCGACGCGGACCTGTTCAACGCGGCGGAAAGCCTCGGCCAGTTCCTCGGGCGTGTCGATCGGCCCATCGATTACGACCGGCCTCGCAGCCGGCTCGGCGGCAGGGGCCGGCGCTGCGGCCAGACGCGGCGCGCTTTTGGCAACGGGTGTGCCGGTGATGCTCGCCCAGACAGTCTGCGCCGAAGGCAGGGGAAGCGCGATTTGCTGGAGCAGCCCGGTTGCCGCTGCTGCCGTCGCCAAGACGCCGAAGCTTGCAATGCCGATGGCAATGCGTTGCCCAATGCGCCAGCCGCGCGAGCCCACGCGCGCCGGGCGGCGCAGCTCGGGAAGCGGCGCAGGTCGCGCCTCGGCGGCAGCCATCACCCGCTCGGCAAAGTCCGCCGGAAGATCGGGCGCATCATAACCATCGAGCACCCGCGCCAGCGGGCTGCCGGGGGCAATCGGCGCGTAGTATTCCTGTTCGTTCACGCTCATGGCGCGTCTCCTTGCGCCGCCAATGCCTGCCTGAGCGCCGCACGGGCGCGGTGGAGCAGGCTTTCGAAGGCCTTGATGTTCATGTCCATCGCATCGGCCGCCTCGGCATTGGGCAGTTCCTCGTAATAGGTCAGCACGATCGCCGCGCGCTGGCGTTCGGGCAGCGCGAGCACCAGAGCACGCGCCAGATCGTCGCGCTCGCTTGCCTCGATCTGCGCATCGGCGAGCGGCGCATCGTCCTCTTCTTCTGGCACCTCCTCGCCGGAAAGCCTGCGCGCTCGGCGCAGGCGGTCTATGGCGAGGTTGGTCGTCACCCGCTGGAGCCAGCCACCCAGACGCAGCCGCGCTGCCGCCTGACTGCCAGCCGGATGCTTTGCAGCGATGCCAGGGGCATTGTCCCAAAGGCGCAGCAGCGCCTCCTGGACAATGTCCTCGGCTTCGTGCGCATCGCCCGTCATCCGATAGGCGACCCGGTGGAGCCCACGGGCATGGCGCACGATCATTTCACGCAAGGCCGCCGGATCGCGGGCCGCCAGCCGTGCCGCCCATGCCGCATCATCGCCCGGCGAAGCGGGCAGCAGCGCAGTTGGCGCAGGCTGTGATGATGCGGTCATGGCGGGTCGCAAATGGCCTGTCTGCGGGGTCTTGTTCAAAGGCTTAACGCATGGCGGTGAAGAAACCTTCGCACCCCGCCATCAATCAGCGCGCGGCAGGCGCAGTTCGACCAACAACCCGCCCAGATCCTCGCTGGTGCCGAGCGTCACGCTGCCCCCGTAAATCTCGGCAACATCGCGCACGATGGCAAGGCCAAGGCCGGTGCCGGGCTTGCCCGTATCAAGCCTGACGCCGCGATCGAAGATGCGGGTGCGTTCAGCCTCGGGGATGCCAGTGCCGTCATCTTCGACCCAGATGAGGCACATCTTCGGATCGCGCGGGGCCTCGTCTTCATCGGGGTCGATGGTCACGAACACCGAACCGCCCCCATATTTCGCCGCGTTTTCGATGAGGTTGCCGAGCAATTCGTCTAGGTCCTGCCGCTCCAGCGAAACCGTCGCCTGCCGGTCACCGGCTATATCGAGGCGGCCTTGAGGATAGAGGCGCTCAACCGCCCGGCGCACGGCCTCGGCGCTGGCCATGACGTTGGTGCGCGCATGACCAACCGCGCGGCGACCGACTGCGCGGGCGCGGGCAAGGTGATGGTCGACATGGCGCTGCATGGTCCGCGTCTCGCGCATGACAGCATCGCCAAGGTCCGGCGCGCGGGCGGTGGCGGCGTTGGTCAGCACGGTCAGCGGGGTCTTGAGCGCATGGGCAAGATTGCCCGCGTGGCGCCGCGCCTCTTCGGCCTGCCGTTCGGAATGTTCTAGCAGCGCGTTGAGTTCATCGACCAGCGGCTGCACTTCCAGCGGCAGGGGATCGGTGATGCGGCCCGTCCCGGTGGTGCGCAGGTTCTGGATTGCAGCGCGCACCCGGCGCAAGGGCGAAAGGCCATAACGCACCTGCATCAGCGCCATCAGCAACAGCCCAAGGCCGAGCACCGCGAAGCTCCAGA
>JAGKSZ010000100.1 GCA_018991295.1 Porphyrobacter sp.
ACCGGCCGCCCGCAGGTGCTCGGTCCTGCAAGGATCGAGACGCACCGAGGACGAAGGGGCGGATGCCCCTTCGCAACAAAATCAATGCCGGAAATGCCGCATCCCGGTGAACACCATGGCGAGGCCGGCGGCGTCGGCGGCAGCGATCACCTCGTCGTCGCGGATCGAGCCGCCCGGCTGGATCACGGCCGTCGCGCCCGCTTCAGCGGCGGAGATGAGACCATCGGCAAAGGGGAAGAACGCGTCCGAGGCGACCGCGCTGCCGTGCGTGCGCGGCGCGGGCCAGCCATGGGTTTCGGCCGCTTCCTTGGCCTTGATGGCGGCGATGCGCGCCGAATCGCGGCGGTTCATCTGGCCCGCGCCAATCCCCGCGGTCGCGCCGTCCTTCGCATAGACGATGGCGTTGGACTTGACGTGGCGGGCCACCGTCCAGGCGAACAGGCAGTCCTTCAACTCCTGCGCCGTCGGGGCGCGCTTGGTGACGACCTTTAGATCATCGGCGGTAATCGCCCCCTTGTCGCGCGACTGGATCAGCACCCCGCCCGCGATGGTCTTGAGCGCGAGGCCGCCCCGGCGCGGATCGGGAAGTTGGCCGCATTCCAGCAAGCGCAGGTTCTTCTTTTTCGCAAAGATTTCGCGGGCCTCGGCGCTGACCGAAGGGGCGATTACGACCTCGGTGAAGATCGCGGAAATGGCCTCGGCGGTGGGGCCATCAAGCTCGGTGTTGACCGCCACGATCCCGCCAAAGGCCGAGACGGAATCGCAGGCCAGCGCCGCTTCCCATGCAGCCAGTAGCGATGCCCCCTGCGCCACGCCGCAGGGATTGGCGTGCTTGACGATTACCACCGCAGGCTCCTGCCCGGCAAATTCGGCGGCGAGTTCCAGCGCGGCATCGGCATCGTTAAGGTTGTTGTAGCTCAGCTCCTTGCCCTGAAGCTGGGTTGCCTGCGGCACGCCCGCGGTGCCTGCCACCTGCGGCACATAGATCGCCGCCGACTGGTGCGGATTTTCGCCGTAGCGCAGGGTATCGGCGCGCTTCAGGGCGATGGGGAGCGTGTCGGGGAACAGTGTCGGCTCGTCAGAAGCAGCAGGCGAGAAGGCGAACCAGCTGGCAATCGCCGCGTCATAGGCGGCGGTGCGGGCATAGGCCTTGCCTGCCATGCGGGTGCGGAAGCCTTGGGTGGTCGCGCCGCCGTTGGCGTCCATTTCCGCGATCAGCGTGGCGTAATCAGCCGGATCGGTGAGGATCGTCACAAAGCCGTGGTTCTTCGCTGCCGAACGCACCATCGAAGGCCCGCCGATGTCGATATTCTCGATCACGTCCGCGCGGTCCGCCCCCTTCGCCACGGTCGCTTCGAAGGGGTAGAGGTTGACCACCACCAGATCGATCGCGCCGATCCCGTGGGCTTCCATCGCGGCGACATGTTCGGGATTGTCGCGCAGCGCCAGCAACCCGCCATGGACCGTGGGGTGCAAGGTCTTCACCCGCCCGTCCATCATTTCGGGAAAGCCGGTGAGGTCCGAGACATCCTTCACTTCAAGGCCCGCATCGCGCAAAGCTTTGGCGGTGCCGCCAGTGCTGACCAGCTCCACGCCCCGCGCCGCGAGGCTTGCGCCCAATTCGGCCAAACCGCTTTTGTCGGACACTGACAGCAGCGCCCGCCGGATCACACCTTTGCTCATGGCTGAAACCTATCCTGTCTTCCTGAAGCGCCAGGAGAATTGTCCCCCGCTGCGCAATGCCAGTCCCTCGATCACCAGCTGCTCTGTGGCATGGGGGCGGCCATCGCCGTCGACCCACAGGCTGTCCTCGGCTTGCAAGGTGATATCGTCGGCGCCGCCCCTATCCCCGCCGAGCCGGAATTGCCAGAGCCGACCGTCGGGCAGCAACAGGCTGGCGCCGCGCCTGTCGGGGGAGAGCTGCACCTCCACCCCGCGCCCGAGGTGGAAGCGCAAGGCGAAGGCGATCTTGCCGCGCTTGCCGCTTTTGCCGACAGGGATGAGGATGTCCTCGCCCGCCAGTTCGGTGCCATCGCCGCTCAGCGTCAGGATGCGCTGATGGCTGAGGCCGAAGCGGCTGGCATAGCCATCATGCGCGGCCTCGATCCGGGTCGCGTCACGGTGACCGGGGCGGACGATCTGGCGGCGGTCCAGCGCAATCGTCTCCACCCCCTTGCCGAGCTTGCCGTGGAGCAGGACGGCGGTGGAATTGGCGTTGTCGAGCACCAGTGTGGAGAAGGCGGCCGTGGCGCGCAGGCCCTGTCCGATGCGCGCTGGCACCTGTCCGCCAGCCAGCGCCGCCCCGCCGCAATTGACGATGATCCGCTGCGGGCCATCGGACAGCTCGAAGGCGAGGGTGGAGGCGCAGCCGGTGCGGGCATGGCGATCACGCGGGGGCGGGGCGGTGTCGAATTGCAGCAGCGTCTCGCCCGCCTTGATGCGGCTGTAACCCCAGCCCGCACCTTGCGTGAGCGGACGGGCGCGCACGCCGCTCGCCTCGATGACGGCATTGACCCGGTCGGCGGGGATCGCACCCTGCCCCTGCCAGTTCCCGAGCGCCCCATCGCCGTGGCGCAGCGCCAGCAGCGGCGGCACCAGCAATTCGCGCATCACGCCCAGTGCAGGCGGCGGCGCGATTCCGGCAGCTTCGTAGCAGGCGATGAGATCGGTGAGCAGGCGGATCGCCTCCAGCTGGGCGGCGGGGCAGCGCGCCAGCACCCCGCCATCTTCGCCCACCATATCGCCCAGCGCCTTGACCAGCCCGGCTTCTGCAAACAGGCGGCGCGGCTTGCCGTGGGGGAGCAGCAGTCCGGCAGCGACGATCCCGGCAAAGGCGGCGACCTGCCCCAGTCCGGCAGGTTCACGCGGGGCGCGCTTGTCGAGCCAGGTGGCGGTCTCGCCAATGGCGGTCAGCAGGCGCGATTTCAGCCCCTTGTCATGGCCGCCGAGCATCAGCGGGGCGTGGACCAGCCACGCCAGCAGCCTGAGGCCCGCCAGCTCCGGCTCCCCCGCAGGGCCCTTGCCCGCCAGTCCATGCCCGTGGAGCCACAGCCCGGCAATTCGTTCGGCCACGGCAGCACCATCGGCGCGCGGCGCGGCGGCGGCGAGATCGGTAAGCCAGCTGAAGGAATGAACCACCCGTTCGACCCCGGGGGCATGATGGGCTGCGGGAGAGAAATCGAACCCGGCGATCGGCAGGCGCACCCCGTGGATCAGGAAGTGGCCAGCACGCAGGGCTGTGCCGGCGGTGCGGTCACCGCGGTTGGGGCTCTCCACCGTCGCCAGCACCCGCAGCGCCTGCGGACGGCGGAACGGCGCGGCGATGGCATGGCCGGGAATGCCCATACGATAGGCAAGCCGGATCAACGCCTCACCCGGGCCGGATTTGACAGAGATGACATCCGACAGGGCCAGCGCCCGCGAGGGGGCCCCCTGCGGCTGCGACAGTGGCGGTGCCGGCGCTGCCGGAGGCTCGGCCCCCGGCTCGGGCGCGGTCCCAAGGGGAAGCACCGGCGCATCCGCGACCCGCTCGACCAGCGCATCGGCGCGGGTGGCGGCAGGGCGGCGGAGCAGCGTCGCCATTATCCTGCGCCCTTCAGCGCCGCGATATTGGCGGCATAGGCATCGGGCCCGCCCTTGAAGGTGGCCGAACCTGCCACCAGCACATCGGCCCCCGCCTCCACGCACATCCGCGCGGTTTCGGCATTGACCCCGCCATCGACCTCAAGATGAATGGCGCGGCCCGAGCGCGTGATCATCGAACGGATGCGGGCGATCTTGTCCAATTGCGAGGGGATGAAGCTCTGCCCGCCAAAGCCGGGGTTGACGCTCATCACCAGGATCAGGTCGGCCAGATCCATCAGATTGTCGAGCACTTCGACCGGCGTGCCGGGGTTGATGACCACGCCCGCCTTTTTGCCCAGCGCCCTGATCGCCTGAAGCGTGCGGTGGATGTGCGGACCGGCCTCGGGGTGGACCGTGATGATGTCCGCGCCGGCATCGGCAAAGGCCTGAAGATAGGGATCGACCGGCGCGATCATCAGGTGGACATCGAACGGCTTGGCGGTGTGCGGGCGCAGCGCCTTCACGACATCGGGGCCGATGGTGATGTTCGGCACGAAATGCCCGTCCATCACATCGATATGGATCCAGTCCGCCCCGGCTGCATCAACGGCGCGCACTTCCTCACCCAGCCGGGCAAAATCGGCAGACAGGATCGAGGGGGAGATCAGGGGCGTGGTCATGGCGCGGGGCGCAGGGCCTTTCTTGGACGCGTTTACCGGACATAGGAGCCTCGCGAATCGCGCGACAAGGCAAGGCGGCGGGCTTTTCCACCGTGATGCCCGCACAATCGGTCAATTAAGCCGCAATTCAGCCAGAACACGCCATAGCCTCGTCACATCACGGCGACATCGCCGTTGCTGCGCCGCTTGCGTGCCCGCCCCTGTCTCCTTACCCAAGGCCTGCCCATGACCGCCCTGAATGCCTCGCCCCGTCCGTTTCGCCTTGCCCGCCGTGCGTCGGCCGGGCTGGTGCTGGCTGCTGCCCTTGCAGCCCCGGTTGCCGCGCAAGGTTATGTCTATGGGCGCGCGATGAACAATGATCCTGCCCAATGCGCTCAGGGCAAGGGCCCCGCGGTGCGGGTGACCGTCAACGGGCTGAAATCGGCCGAAGGAAACCTGTTCGTGCGCGCCTACCCCGCCAACAGCCGCGATTGGCTGGAGAGCAAGCGTTACGTCATACGCGTCGATGCGCGCCCGCAGGCTGGTAGCGTGACGATCTGCGTGCCTCTGCCGGGGCCGGGCGATTATGCGATTGCGGTCCACCATGATGCCAACGGCAACCGCAAGTCCGATCTGGCCGACGGTGCGGGAATGTCGAACAATCCGGGGATCCGGAAAGTCCTCGGCCTCGTCCCGCGCCCGCCCTCGGTCGACAAGACGCGCTTCAGCATTGATGGCGGGGTCAGCCGGATGTCGATCAACATCCAGTATATGTAAGCGATCAGCGCGCTCGCTGGCGGCGGCGGTGCCGGGTGAGGTCCCAGAGCACCTGCGGCGCGGCCAATAGCGGGAACCGTTCGCGGAACGGGGTGAGCTTGACCGGCATCCCGGTGTGCCGTTCGATCTTCCACGCAGCATAGCGCGCCGCGCCTTCAAAGGTGGTGCTGGCCTTGACGAGGCGCAGCAGATTGAGCGGCTTGCCCATGCGGCGGCGGCGCTTCCACC
Organism: Porphyrobacter sp.; assembly: GCA_018991295.1. Taxonomy (GTDB): domain Bacteria; phylum Pseudomonadota; class Alphaproteobacteria; order Sphingomonadales; family Sphingomonadaceae; genus Erythrobacter. Next base: position 5,229 of record JAGKSZ010000100.1, read on the forward strand.
ACCCGAGGATCTGCGCGCGGGCCTGTGGCGCAAGCTGCGGGGTGAGCGTGGTGCCGGTAAGGCCGGGGGCAATCCCTGCCGCTTCCAGCGCAATCGGCAAAAGGCCGGCAAAGTGATCGGCGTTGACTGACAGGATGTCGTTCTCGCGCCCGCCCTTTTCGACCCGGAATTCCGCCTCATAGGTGGCGCGGAACAAGGCCCGCCAGTAATCCTCGGCAGCGCCGCTGGCAGGGCCAAGCGCGGCAGCGAGCCTTGCCGCCGTGGTGGCGGCAGCAGCGATAGCGGCGATCACCGCCTCGCGTGCGGTGTCATCCTCGGCCCAGATCAGGGCCGAAGGCTGGACAAAGCGCGCCCAGATGGTGGTGTCCGTCAGATCGCCGCTGGCGGCGCGGGCGAAGGTTGCCAGCTGCATGGTCGCCACCTTGGCGCGCAGGGTTTGCCCTTCATGCTCCCGCTCGTGATAGGAGACGGTCGGCCAGATCGTGCTTTCCCGTGTTCCGGGCAGCAGAAGGTAGAAATCGAGCACCCCGTCCAATGATCCGGTGCGCAGGTTCGATCCGAAAAACAGCACCGCCTGCGCACCTGCCGCATCGGCCAGCGCGCGTGCAAAGGTGGCAACTGCAGGATCGACAGGGGCGGCAAGGCGCGCGGCGATGCGCTCCGCAAGCGGACCCGTCATGGGGCGACGAAGGCGAGCTCCGGCCCCTGCTCGATCCGGTAATCGCCCGGCGGAAAGGCCTCGCCATCGAGGATGAACTGATCGTCGATCGACAGGGTGAAATGGGTCGCAGCGAGTTGATGGATGCCGCGATCGCGCAGACCCTGGCGGACCTTGCCGAGCAGGATCAGCGGGACAAGCGCCGTGGTGCGGCGCGAGATCTGATCGACTGCGACGAGCTTCAGCCCGGCCTTCAGCGGGCCGAAGGGGCGGATGCCGGCTGGCAGCCTTTCGAGGGTTGAGGCAAACAGCAGCTGGCGCATCGCCGGATCGCCCTGCCCGCTGTGCGCCATCGGCACATCGCCTGCGCCAAGGCCGATGCGCATCCGCGCACCCCGGCGCCAGGCATTGCCGCGCGTGGCGAACAGCGATTGCAGCAGCGCCCAGATGCCAGTGACCGCCACCACCATGGAATCGAAAGCGCCCAGCTTGTGCGCGCTCTGCCCGGCCTGCGTCGCCTTGGTGAAGGCCCCGGCGCCAAGGATGAACCCGGCCACCTGCTTGCCCGGCTCGCTGGCGTGGGACACGGCCATCGGGCGGCGATAGATGCGGCTGCCATGATCGAGCGCGTCAATCGCGTCTTGCAGGCCCCAGTCCTCGGGCACGCCCAGATCGACAGTCAGCGCGTTGGTCTTGCCCTTGGGCAGCACCGCGATGGCAGGCCAATCATCCCCGAAGATCGCCTGCCCGCAAGTCAGCACATCGCGCACCGTGCCATCGCCGCCGTTGATGACGAGCAGATCGATGCCCTTGGCGGCGAATTCGGCCAGAGCTTCGGGCAGTTGCCCGCGCTCACGCGGCTGGGCGATGTGGACATGGGGACAGATGCCGCAATCGAAATCGGCCCCGAGATTGCGATGGCTGCGCGGATTGTAGATCACGCCCACCGTCGGCGCCTGCCCGGCATCGCGCACGCGCCGCGTCCGGGCGCGCGCCTTCGCCGCCGCGTCAACCCGCGGAATCTGGGCAAATTCGTAGATCGGCGTCGCCATGGCGGTCCTATACGTGTCGGGAAACTAACATTCCACTGCAATCATGACTCTGAACTGCAACAAAATGGGAAGCCTCACATCGGTATTCCCCCTCGGCAAAGCAAGCGATCCGCGACCAAACAGGGGTGATACGCGACGAATGAATTTCGCGTGATTGTCGCATTTGTCACTGGATTGCCGCAATTTTGTCGGCCGGCGGTGTGCGCGGTCAGTCGCCGCCTTCCAATGTGCGGATCGTGAACTGGCTCACCAGCCGCTGCACGCCGGGCAGCGCGGACAGGATCTCGCGGTGGATGCGTTCATAGCTGTCATCATCGCGCACCAGCACCTTGATGAGGTAATCGGATTGCCCGCTCATCAGATAGGCCTCGGCCACCTGCGGCGTGCACGCCAGCGCGTTCTCGAAGGCGAGCATGGTTGCCTGCCGCTGATCGGTGAGGGTGACCTGCACGAACACGGTCGAGGGATTGCCCCTTGCGCTGCGCGATAACCGCGCCCGGTATCCGATGATCGCGCCGCTTTCCTCCAGCGCCTTGACCCGGCGGTGCGCGGCCGATGGCGACAGGCCCACGCGCTCACCCAGCTGCTCGCCAGTGAGGCGCGAGTCTGCGCTGAGCAGCTCAAGAATTTTTCGGTCAATGCGGTCCATGCGGGATTTTCCTGCGCCAAAACGGCCTCTCGCGCAAGATCATCGCAAGGCCTTGGCGCTTGCAGCCCGGTGATCGCAAAGATTGTGCAGGACAATTCCGTTATACCTGCGCGCACGAAAATTACCGGAGAGAGCCCATGCGTGTCGGCGTGCCCACTGAAATCAAGAACAACGAATACCGTGTCGGCCTGACCCCGGCTGCGGTTGGCGAACTGACCCGTGCCGGGCACGAAGTGGTGGTGCAGGCGGGTGCGGGGCTGGGGGTCGATTTCCTCGATGCAGCCTACGTGGCCGCTGGCGCACGCATTCTGCCCGATGCGGCCAGCGTGTTCGATGCCGCGCAGATGATCGTCAAGGTCAAGGAGCCGCAGCCGGGCGAGGTGGCGATGCTGCGCGAAGACCACCTGCTGTTCACCTATCTCCATCTTGCCGCCGACAAGCCGCAGGCCGAAGGGCTGATGGCATCGGGCGCGACCTGCATTGCCTATGAGACGGTCACCGCGCCCGATGGCTCGCTCCCGCTGCTAAAGCCCATGTCCGAAGTCGCCGGCCGGATGAGCGTGCAGTGCGGCGCGCATTACCTTGAAAAGCATCAGGGCGGACGCGGGGTGTTGCTGGGCGGGGTGCCGGGCGTGGAGCCGGGCAAGGTGGTGATCCTGGGCGGGGGCGTTGCGGGCGTCAACGCGGCGCAGATGGCCGTGGGCCTGCGCGCCGATGTGACGATCTTCGATATCTCCAATCGCCGCCTCGCCGAGCTTGACGCGCAGTTCGGCAATCGGATCAGGACGGCCTTCTCCTCCAGCGCCGCGATTGCCGAAGCGGTGGCGGGCGCAGACCTCGTGATCGGCGCGGTGCTGGTCCCCGGTGCCGCCGCGCCTCGCCTAGTCACCCGCGCCATGATCGCTTCGATGCGCCCCGGCGCGGTGGTGGTCGACATCGCCATCGATCAGGGCGGCTGCTTTGAAACCAGCCACGCCACCACCCACGAAGACCCGGTGTTTGTGGTGGACGGGGTGATCCATTACTGCGTCGCCAATATGCCCGGCGCGGTTGCGCGCACATCCACCATCGCGCTCGGCAATGCGACGCTGCCTTTCGTGCTGAAGCTGGCGAACATGGGGGCGCAAGGCGCGGTGGCGGCCGATCCGCACCTTGCCGCAGGGCTGAATGTGGCAGGTGGCAGGATCACGCACCCTGCCGTGGCTGAGGCGCTGGCCCTGCCGCTCGGCTGAACGGCGCACAGGGATCGACGAAAGGGGGTTCATCCCCCGTCCCGTGCCCGCTACCCAACGGGCAAGCCGCCGTGCGGCGCAAAAGGGACACATCGATGACGCACAAGCTGACCTTCAGCCTCGCCGCGGCGCTTGCCGCAGCGACACTTCCTGCCGGGGCCGCGCTGGCCCAGACGCCCGCCGCTGCGACCGCGCAAAGCGAGGACGCGCGCCTCACCGCCTTCCTCGATGCCGAATTTGCCGCCTATGTGAAAACCCAGCCGCAGCTCGCTACCCGGCTCGGGATCAAGGAGGGCGGCGACAAGTGGAACGACAATTCCGATGCCGGTGCCCGCGCCGAAGTGGAATGGCGCAAGGCCAGCGTTGCACGCATGAAGGCGCAGTTCGACCGCGCGAAGCTCTCGCCCGAAGCGCAGGTCAATTACGATATCTGGGCGCTGGAGGCGGACCGCGCCGAACAGGGTTTTGCCAACCGTATCTACCGCCCGCCGTTCTATTCGCGGCTCTATTCGGCGCACAGCCAGCTGCCCGACTTCCTCATCAACACCCACACCGTCGCCGACGCGACCGATCTCGCGAATTACATCGCCCGCCTGCGCGCGATGCCCGCCGTACTCGACCCCGCGACCGCGCGCACCAGGGCGAGCCAGGCCGCCGGCATCAACCCGCCCCGCTTCCAGATCGAGACGATCATTGCGGGCAGCCGCAGCCTGACCTCGGGCGCCCCCTATGGAGACGGGCCGGATTCCGCCTTGTGGGCCGACGTGAAGGCCAAGACCGCCGCGCTCGTCGCAGGGAACAAGCTCGCGCAACCGGAGGCCGACAAGCTGCTCGGCGAGGCACGCGAGGCGATCCTTGCGCTGGCGCCGGCCTATCAGCGGGTGATCGCATGGGCCGAGCAGAGCCTGCCGACCGCACCGGGCGGCAAGGTCGGCGCGCTCACCCTGCCGGGCGGCGAGGCCTATTACGCCGCCGAGCTCAAGCTCAATACCACGACCGACCTGACCGCGGCCGAGATCCACGCGATCGGCCGCAGCGAAGTCGCGCGGATCGAAGCGGAGCAGGATGCGCTGGCAAGACAGGCCGGACTTCCCGATCGCCATGCCTTCTATGCCGAACGGGCCAAGCTCTATCCGCCGCGCCAGTTCGACGATGCGGCGCGCAAGGAGTATCTCGATACCGCCAATGCCTTCGTGGCACATACCCGCTCGCTGCTGGCACCCTGGTTCGGCACGCTCCCGGCCTACGGCATCGAGGTCGTGCGCGAACCCGCTTTCTCGGAAGTCGCGGGCGGCGCAGCCCATGCTTCCGCCCCGAGCCCGGATGGCAAGCGCCCGGCGCGGACCTATGTGCACCTCGTCGGCACCGTGCCCGACCCGGCGGCGATGTACACGCTGATGTGCCACGAAGCGGTGCCCGGCCATAACATGCAGGGCGACATCCAGGTGCGCCAGCAGGGCGGTCCGAAGTTCCGTGCGGTCACCGGCTATGTCGCCTTCGGCGAAGGCTGGGCGCTCTATGCCGAAGCGCTGTGCAAGGAGATGAACGCCTTCCCCGATATCGCGGCCGATTTCATGCGGCTGGACGCCGAACTGTTCCGCGCCGCGCGTCTGGTGGTCGATACCGGCCTGCACGCGATGGGCTGGACCGAGGATGAGGCGGTCACTTACATGAACGCCACCGGCCGCCAGCCGATCGAGCGTTCGCGCTCCGAAGTGCGGCGCTACATCACGCTGCCGGGTCAGGCGACGGGTTACAAGATCGGGATGCTCAAGATCATGGAACTGCGCGCACGTGCGCAAAGCACGCTGGGCGCGAAGTTCGACATCAAGGGCTTCCACGACCTGCTGATCGCCAGCGGATCGCAGCCGCTCTCGATCCTTGAACGCCGCGTCGATGAATGGATCGCGGTCCGGGCGGCATTGTAACCCAAGCCGACGCAATCCAGACCAACAAGGCCCGCCCCCTGCAAAGGGAGCGGGCCCTGATAGCGCACCCGGGAGGAGAAAGTTCGAAACGCCTCTTCGATATGCTAGCCAAACATCAGCTGCTGGCGACGATCGTTCATCATCGAAGAAGCTGCGCGCAGACGCGAAGGTTGCTGTCCCGGCAACTGCCCGTGCGTCTTGCGTATCGTGACATGAACCCTTGCGATGGCTAAGGGGCAGCCGAAATGATCCGTCTGCGCGCCCTGATCCGAGACCACGCCCGGCTGACGCTGGTGCTGCTGGTACTCGCATTGGCGGTCAAGGCGGCGGTGCCGGCAGGCTTCATGCTCTCGGCGGGTGGCGACCGTTTTCTGACGGTGACTATCTGCTCGGATGCGAGCGGGACGCCCAAGCAGATGCAGATCGCCATACCGGGCAAGCAGGACAGCGGTGGCGATCATTCCGATGCGGGCACCAAGGCGACCCACTGCGCCTTCTCCGGCCTCGGCCATTCCGCGCTCGGCGGCACCGATCCACTGCTGCTGGCAGCCGCACTGGCCTTCATCCTCCTGATCGGCTTCGCGTCGCTGCCCGCGCTGCCTGCGCGCGACACTCCTTTCCTGCGCCCGCAATTGCGCGGACCTCCGGCGACACTCTGACACACTGAACCCCCTGTGTCGGTAAGCCCGCCGCGCGCCCTGATCCGGCGGCGCGGGCTTTCGGAGTATCATTCCCATGAATGCCATAACGCACTGCCCCGCCGGGCAGCCGCAAGCGGATAGAGCCGCTGCGCCTCGCGCCGTGCTCGTGAACCTGTCCGAGCACGCGCGCCGCAATCCCCCGTCATCCAAGGAGCCATCATCATGATCCGCACCACTCTTGTCGCCGCCCTGCTGGGTACCACCATCGCGCTCGCCGCCTGCAATCAGGCCCCTGAAAATCCCGCAGCCACTAAAAGCGCCGCCACTATCGTCGCCATCGCCCACCCGTGGTCGCGCGAGACGGCTGAGGGCCAGAACGCGGGCGGCGCTTTCATGACGATCGCCAACACCGGCACCGCCGCCGATCGCCTGACCGGCGGCAGCAGCCCGGTCGCAGGACGGGTCGAGATCCATACCGTGACCATGGAGAACGACGTGATGCGCATGCGCCAGCTTGAAGACGGGCTGGAAGTGCCCGCAGGCGGCGAAGTGACGCTCAAGCCCGGCAGCTTCCATGTGATGCTGATGGACCTGAAACAGCCGCTGAAGGCCGGGGACAAGGTGCCGCTCACCCTGACGTTCAAGGGCGCGGGGCCGATCGAAACCGAGCTCGAAGTGCGGCCCGCAGGCGCAATAGCGCCCAGCATGGGCCATGGCGGGGCGGAGAAGCCCCATGGCTGATCCCGTCCCCGAACTGGAGAACGACCCCGCGCCCGGGCGGCAGGCCGCGGGGCTCAAGACGCTGCGCCTTGCCCTGTGGGGGGTGGCGGCGCTGGTGGTTGGCATCGGCCTTGTTGCCATGCTCGCCCCCGGCCGCACGGCGCAGCAACCGGAGCAGGCTTCCTATGCCGACCTGATCGGAGGGCCCTTCGCGCTGACCGCGCCCGATGGCTCGCGGGTTACCGACCAGACCCTCAGGGGCAAGCCCTTCGCGATCTTCTTCGGTTTCACCCGTTGCCCGGATGTCTGCCCGACCACGCTGTCGCGCATGGCAAGCTTGCGCAAGCAGCTTGGGGCCGATGGCGACAAGTTCCGGATCGTCTTCGTGTCGGTCGATCCCGGCTACGACAGCCCGGAAGATATCGGCCGTTTTGTCGAACTGTTCGGGACGCCGATCCTTGGCCTCACCGGCAGTGATGCCGAAGTGAACGCCGCGGTCAAAGCCTACCGCGCCTTCTACGAAAAGGTGCCGACCAACGGGGGCGCGGACTACACCATTGATCACACCGCCAGCGTCTACCTGATGGACGCCGAGGGCCGCCTCCAGTCGATCATCGCCTACGACGAAACCGACGCAAATGCCCTCGCCAAGCTCAAACGCCTGGTGAGCTGACCCTCATTTCCCCAACAGGACCGATCAACCATGACCATCTTCCGTTTGCTGCGAACCGGGCTGCTCGCCGGGTGCGCTCTTTCCATCACCTGCCCCGCGCTGGCCGAACAGGCGAGTGCGCCCGAACTCCAAGAAGAGCGGCTGACCGACACCATCATCGTCACCGCCCGGCGGCAGGACACCATCGCCAGGGATGCCGTGGCCGCGCCGCGCCAGATCGCGCTCCCCGCCGATGCCGCCGCGATTGCCGCGCGGGTGGCCGGGGCCGACATCTTCGGCAATGGCGCGCTCTCGGGCCAGCTCTCCTATCGCGGCCTTGCTGGCGAGCGCGTGCTGGGCCGCGTCAACGGCCAGCGTTTTGCTACGGGCGGACCAAACGCAATGGACCCGCCGCTGCACTACGCCCAGTCCATTCTCGTCGAGCGTATCGACGTCGCCCGCGGTGTCGCCCCGGTGGCGGAAGGGCCATCGCTCGGCGGAGCGATCAATGCGCAGCTGTTGCAGGCGCAGTTCACCGACAGCGCCAGCCTTACTCCGCAAATGCGCATGGCGAGCCAGTATCGCAGCGTTGATGACAGCTATGCCGTGGGCGGCCTCGCCGCTCTGGCGAACGAAGACTGGCGCTTCGGCCTGATCGCCAGCCGCGAACAAGGCGAGGATTACCGCTTCCCCGGCGGCACCGCGGTGGGCACTTCGTTCGCGCGCAACCTTTACGGCGTCCATGCAGGGTTCCAGACCGGCGCGGGCGAGCTGTTCGTCGAATATCGCCGCTCCGAGACTGACCCTTCGGGCAACCCGCCCTTCGCGCTCGACATGGTCTATTTCAACACCGACTTCGTGCAGGGCGGTTTCCGGGGGCAGATTGCAGAGGATGTCGGCCTGACGCTGCGGCTGGGCCATGTCGCGGTGCGGCATTTGATGGATAACCAGACCCTGCGCCAACCCGCCGCCGCGCCCGCGCAGGCGCGCGCCAGTTTTGCCGATGCCGACACTATGACGGCAGAGGCAACGCTGCGCTTCGGCACCGGGCGCGCCTATCTTGAAGTCGGTGCAGATGCCGAGATCACCGATCGCTTCGTCACCATCACCAACCCCACGAACCCTGCGTTCTTCATCGAATCCCAACCAGATGTGCGCGCCGAGCGCGTGGGGGCCTATCTGCAATGGCGCGGCAGTGTGGGCGCGGTGCAGTTCGAGATGGGCGGACGGATCGACCGGACCGAGCAATCGGTCGGTATCCCGCAACTGGGGGCTGCGGTGCCGATGGGGCCACGCGGGCTGGCAGCGGCCTTCGTCGCCTCTAGGCGGCAGGCCGATGACACCACCGTCGATGGGGCCGCGCGGGTATGGATCGAGGGCGGCGCCTTCGTCCCGCGCCTTACCCTGGCGCGCAAGACACGCGTGCCAAGCGTGCTGGAACGCTTTGCCTGGCTGCCGACCGAGGCCAGCTTCGGCCTTGCCGACGGCAATATCTATGTCGGCAATCTGGCGCTGGAGCCCGAAGTCGCATGGATAGCCGAGGCCGGTTTCGATTGGGAAACCGACTGGCTGACCCTGCGCCCGACGCTGTTCTATCGCCGGGTGGATGGCTTCATTCAGGGCACACCCTTTGATGCCACGCCGGGCGTGATCAACACCCCCGTCGAGATGGTGGCGAGCATGAGCGGCGATCCCACACCGCTGATGTTCCGCAACGCGGATGCCGAGCTGTATGGTGCGGACCTCGATTTCGTTGCCCGACCGCTCGCAAATCTTGAACTGGCGGGCACAGCCAGCTTCACCCGCGGCCAGCGAGGCGACATCGCCGACGATCTCTACCGTATCCCGCCCGCCAACCTCAGGCTCTCGGCCACCTGGGCCACCGGGGACCTGTCGCTGGGAGCTGAGCTGTTCGTTGCGGCCGAGCAGAACCGCGTGTCGCAGACCAATGGCGAGCTGGCGGGCGAAGGCTACGCCACGCTGGGTCTGTTTGCGCGCTACGAGGTCACCGATGCGCTCGCGCTCGAAGCCGGGATCGAGAACCTGCTGGACGAACGCTACGCCCCGCACCTTGCCGGACGCAGCCGGGTCGGCATGTCGGACGTGCCGCTGGGCGAGCGGCTGCCGGGCCCTGGCCGCGGTGTCTGGGCAAGGTTTACGGCGCAGTTCTGAAGTGGCCGCGGCCGCCTTGCGGGCTTCCCTGTGCGCTCCGGCTTTCAGGGAAGCCCGAAGGCTAGAACTGGTAGGACAGCGTCATGTTGAGGACGTGATCGTGGCGGTCCTGTCCGGGGCGAAAGACAATCTGATCGAGGTAGGCCGGCTCGATTATCAGGCCTTTGGTGATCGGGATATCGACACCGATCAAATTTCGCCAGCGGTCCAGCCCTTCGCGTGGGCCCCAATCGGCATTGTTGAAGTTGTAGAAGGCCTCGGTCCAAACGACGAGGTTGGGATCACCTTTGTCGCCAAGCGGGATCTGCGCGCGCAGTTGCTGGCGAAACCGCAGCGAGAGATCTTCGGCACCTTCGACCATCCGTTCTTCCAGACGCGTGCGGGCCGTGATCGAGACATCGCCGATCTTGCCCACCGGATAGATGACATGCTGATAAATCCGGTGTTCGTCTGTAGCCGGGCGATCCACGGGATCGGTGCGGACATACATGTAACCGAGAAAGACGGTGATCTTCTTGCTGACCTTGTAACCGATCGACGGGCTCAATTGAAATTGCCCCAACCGGCTCGCGTCATTGGTCAGGCGCGGCTGCATATCGGCCTGCACCACGATATCTTCAGCGACGTGCCCTTGCGCGATAAGCAGTGTCCATTGCTGGACATCGTGATCCCGTGCGAAGGCGGGGACGGCAAAGGCCAGTCCGGCAACGACGCATCCGGCCATTTGCCCCACAAGGCGACAGGTTTTTCCGGCGCCAAGCAGTCCGAACACGGCAATACGGTGCTCGTTTGATCGATATGCCATCCTTTGTCCTTGTGCGCACGCCGCCGGCCTGGCGCCGATCAAGCGGAAAGTCAGAACATCCGCGCGAAGTTTGCAACGCCCGGTGCGGGCGTGTCCGTGACGGCAGGCTGCATGGCAGGGGCGTTCGCGTCACCGCCAAGCCCTGCGATCCGGGCGAGGGTGCCTTCAATCTGCGCCTTGGCGACGGCGTAGAATACCAGCTTTGCTTCCTTGCGGGTCGTAACGAGACCCGCCTTGCGCAAAACGCCAAGCTGCTGTGAAAGCCCCGGCTGGCCGATCCCCGTTGCCGCTTCGATCTCGCCAACATTAAGCTCGCCGGTCGCCAGAGCGCACAGCACGCGCCAGCGCAGCGGGTGGGCCAGCGCCTTGAGCGCTTCGATCAGATCGTCGTCGGCCATCAGCCCTGTGCTCCACTATCGCGCAGGAACCAGCTGACCGCGTCCTTGGATCCGAACACTTCGTCGAGGGAGTGTGTCGGGGGACTCAGCATCGCCTCGCCCGGCTGCCAGTTGGCCGGCGCCAGCCCGCCCTTGGCGTCGATCGCCTGAAGACCGTCAACAATGCGCAGCATTTCGGGGATCGAGCGGCCAAGGTTGGCCGGATAGCAGGTCATCGCCCGGATCACGCCCTTGGGATCGATGAAGAAGGTGGTGCGCACTGTCGCGCTGTCGCTGTCCTGCGGGGCGACCATGCCAAAGGCGCGGCCGATCACCAGCGTCGGGTCTTCAACGATGGGGAAGCGCACCTCGACGCCGAAGCGATCGCGGATCATGCGCAACCACGCAAAGTGCGAGAACAGGCTGTCGACCGAAAGCGCCATCAGCGCACAGTCGCGCGCCTCGAAGGCTGCGGCTTCGTTGGCGAGGGCAACGAACTCGGTGGTGCATACCGGGGTGAAATCGGCCGGAGGCGAGAACAACACCAGCCAGCGCCCGCGATAGGCGGAAAGCCGGACCGGGCCGATCGTGCTGCGCGCTTCGAAATCGGGTGCAAGATCGCCGATACGCAGGCCTGCACAAGGAGGAGCGCCGGCGGAGGCGGTGGGGCTGGGCTGGTTCATGGCGACCTCATACCACTTGACATCAGGATTGCAAGACATATACACGATTTATGAAAACGAGTTGGAGAAATGCCATGGCCCAGACCGATGTTGTGCTTCAGGTGGCAACCGAGCAGGTCCTCCGGGCTGCTTCCGATGCTGTGCTCCGCCCTGTCATCGCCAGCTTTTTCGACCCTGCGACCTTCACGGTGACCTATGTCGTGCATGATCCGGCGACGACGGAGGCGGCGATTATCGATTCGGTGCTGGACTTCGATCCTGCCTCTGGGCGCACCGCGACGGCTTCGGCTGACAAGGTGATTAATTATGTGAATTCGCATAATCTGAAAGTGAAATGGCTGCTTGAGACCCATGCTCACGCCGATCACTTCTCGGCTGCTCCCTATCTTCAGGAAAAGCTGGGCGGGAAAATTGCCATCGGCGCCGAGATCACGACGGTGCAGAACGTGTTCGGCAAGCTGTTCAATGCCGGCACCGATTTTGAACGCGACGGGTCGCAGTTCGATCACCTGTTCAAGGATGGTGATACGTTCGCCATCGGCAACCTGCCGGTCACGGTGATGCATGTCCCCGGCCACACGCCTGCCGATATTGCTTACGTCGTGGGCGAGGCGGTGTTCGTGGGCGATACCATGTTCATGCCTGATTACGGCACGGCCCGCGCCGATTTCCCCGGCGGGGATGCGCGTCAGCTGTTCCGTTCGCTGCGTCGGATCCTGTCGCCTCCGCCCCAAACCCGGCTGTTCATGTGCCACGACTATCTGCCCAAGGGCCGCACCGAATATGTCTGGGAGACCACGGTAGCGGCCGAGCGCGAGGGCAATATCCATGCCCATGACGGCATCACCGAGGACGAGTTCGTGGCGATGCGCGAGGCACGCGATGCGACGCTCGATATGCCGCGGCTGATCCTGCCGAGCGTGCAGGTCAACATGCGCGCAGGCCACCTTCCGCCGCCCGACGACAATGGCGTTACTTACCTCAAAATTCCGGTCAACGCGGTATGAGCCTCCCCGGATTTCCTGACGCGGCCCCGCTCGCAGGGCTGACCGGCGGCCTGTTGATCGGCCTTGCGGCAGCGATCATGCTGCTGGGGGCGGGGCGGATTGCCGGAGTTTCCGGCATTGCCGCGCGCGCCTTCGGGTTGGCGGACAGCTCAATGCCCCGCACGGGTGCGTGGGCCTTCGTGATCGGCCTGCCGCTTGGCGCGCTGATCGTCACGCGCCTGACCGATACACCGGCGCCCAGCTTTGCCGCGCCGATCACGCTCGTGATCGCCGGGCTGATCGTCGGCATCGGCACGCGGCTCGGCTCGGGCTGCACCAGCGGGCACGGGGTGTGCGGGATGAGCCGCCTCTCGCAGCGTTCGCTGGTGGCCACTGCCACATTCATGATCACCGGCTTTGCCACCGTCGCGCTGATGAACGCGGCGTTCTGAGAAGGAACTGGACATGCAAAAGAACATGGGAACGCTCGACAAGACCCTGCGCCTGATCGTCGCGGTGATCGCCGTGACTTTGGCGGCGACTGGAACGTTGACGGGAACACCCGCACTGGTCGCCTATATCGTCGCTGCGGTATTCGTGGCCACGAGCCTTGTCTCCTTCTGCCCGCTTTACCGGCTGATGGGCCTTCGCACATGCGCCAACTGCTGATCCCCCTCGCCTCAGGCACGATCTTCGGGGCTGGCCTGACCATCGGCGGGATGACCGATCCTGCACGGGTGCGCGGGTTCCTTGACCTGTTCCGCGCGTGGGATCCGACGCTCGCATTCGTGATGGGCGGCGCGGTGCTGGTGATGGCGCTGGCGTGGATGGTGCAGCGCAGGATGCTGCGCCCGGCCTTTGCCGATGCGTTTTCGCTGCCCGACCGCAATGATCTGACCGCGCGCCTGATCGGCGGATCGGCGCTGTTCGGAATTGGCTGGGGGATTGCCGGGCTGTGCCCCGGTCCCGGTTTTGCGGCGCTCGCAATCGCGCCCGGCTCGGCGGCGATATTTGTGGCCGCAATGCTGGCCGGAATGCTGGCGGTGCGCCTGGTGGAAGGACGGAACTGATGGAACTCAAAGTGATCGACGACACCCTCGCAGTCGCTGCGCAAATGCAGCCGGAGGAGCTCGCCGTCCTGACCGAACAGGGTTTTGTCGCCGTGATCTGCAATCGCCCCGATGGCGAGGAGCCGGGCCAGCCCCCGCTCGACGACATGCGCCGCGCCGCGCAGGAGGCAGGCCTCGCCTTCCATCACATTCCGGTGGCAGGCGGTCAGTTTCCTCCAGCCGCCATCGCTGCCTTCGCTGCGATCCGGCGGGGCACGCAGGGCAAGGTGCTGGCCTATTGTCGCACCGGGACGCGCGCGGCGAGCCTTGATGCGCTCGCCAATGTGCAGGGCCTGAGCGTCACAGACCGGCTCTCGAACGCCAAGGCTGCCGGATATGATCTTTCGGCCCTGGCCGAACGCATGGAGGCGTGCGGCTAGAGCTGCGCGCAAGGGAGGGATCGGACATGAGCAACACCAAACACACAGTCGTCGTGATCGGCGGCGGTGCCGCCGGGATCGCCACGGCATCCTCGATGCTGAAACGCCGCCGGGGCCTCGATATCGCGATTGTCGAACCTGCCGATACCCACGCCTATCAGCCGGGATGGACGATGGTTGGCGGAGGCATCTTCGATGTGGCCTCCACCTTGCGGCCCATGGCAAGCGTCATGCCCAAAGCCGTCACCTGGGTGAAACAGCCCTGCGCCAGCTTCCAGCCTGACAATAATCAGGTGACGCTCGCGGATGGCAGCACGCTCACTTACGATGTGCTGATCGTGGCTCCCGGCATCCGCTTGGCTTGGGAGAAGATCGCGGGGCTGGAAGACACCCTTGGCCAGAACGGCGTTACCTCGAATTATCGGCCCGACCTTGCGCCCTATACCTGGGAACTGGTGCAACAGACGCGTGCAGGCCGTGCGATCTTCTCGCAGCCGCCGATGCCAATCAAGTGTGCCGGGGCGCCGCAAAAGGCGATGTATCTGGCCTGCGATTACTGGCGCCGCGCGGGCGTGCTGGACGATATCGAAGTCGAGTTCCGCAACGCCGGCGCAGTGCTGTTCGGCGTAGCAGACTATGTCCCGGCACTGATGAGCTATGTCGAAAAATATGACATCGATCTGGCGCTTGGCAGCAATCTCGTCGCGGTCGATGGCCCCGCGCAGCAGGCAACCTTCGCCACCGCCGATGGGGAAGTCAGCCGCCGGTTCGACATGCTCCACGTCGTCCCCCCGCAGGCCGCCCCGCAGTTCCTCGCCGATAGCCCGCTGGCCGCGGCGAGCGGGTTCACCGATGTCGATCAGCACACGCTCCAGCATGTGCGCTACCCCAATGTGTTTGGCCTTGGTGATGCAGGGTCGATGCCCAATGCCAAGACTGCCGCCGCGGCGCGCAAGCAGGCCCCGGTGGTCGCGGTCAATGCCCTGCGCCAGCTTGATGGCAAGGGGCCGACCGCCGGTTATGACGGCTATGGCTCGTGTCCGCTCACTGTGGAACGCGGCAAGACCGTGCTTGCCGAGTTTGCCTATGGCGGCAAGCTCGCCCCGAGTTTCCCGACATGGCTGGTCGACGGCACCAAGCCTGCGCGCCTGTCATGGATGCTCAAGGCCGACGCGCTGCCGTGGATCTACTGGAACGGTATGCTCAAGGGCCGCGAATGGCTCGCCGGGCCCGGCGGCCTCATCGCATCATAAAGACACAAGCCATGCTGCAACGCTACTTCCCGATCCTCGAATGGGGGCGCACCTATGATCGCCCTGCGCTGAGCAGCGACCTGATGGCGGCGGTGATCGTCACCATCATGCTGATCCCGCA
>JAGKSZ010000101.1 GCA_018991295.1 Porphyrobacter sp.
ACAGGCGGCACAGGCGGCACAGACGGAAGCGCAATGATCCTCGTCATCGACAATTACGACAGCTTCACCTTCAACCTCGTCCATTACCTGATGGAGCTGGGGGCCAAGGTGCGCGTGGAACGCAATGACGCGCTGAGTGCTGCCGAGGCGCTGCGCACCAACGCGGCGGGCTTCCTGATCTCGCCCGGGCCCTGCACGCCCAATGAAGCAGGCATCAGCCTCGATCTGGTTGCCGCCTGTGCCGATGCCGGAAAGCCCTTGATGGGCGTGTGTCTCGGCCATCAGGCGATCGGCCAGCATTTCGGCGGGACAGTGCAGCGCGGCGGATTGATGCATGGCAAGACCTCGCCTGTCACCCATGACGGGACGGGGGTGTTCGCTGGCCTGCCCTCGCCCTTCATCGCCACGCGCTATCACAGCCTTGAGGTGGTGAATGTGCCGCCTGAGCTGGTCGCCAATGCCCATGCCGAAACGCCCGGCAGCGATCACCCCTCGGTGATGGGCTTCCGCCACGCCAGCCTGCCGATCCATTCCGTGCAGTTCCACCCCGAAAGCATCGCCACCGAACATGGCCACGCGCTGCTCGCCAATTTCCTGACGGCGTGCGGGATGGAGCCGGTGCTGCCTGCAAGGCTGCGCGCATGAGCCAGCTCCCCGATATCACCGTCCCGCTCTCCGAAGCCGAGGCCGAAGCGGCCTTCGGGGTGCTGCTCGATGGGGCACCGTCCGAACAGGAGATCGCCGATTTCCTCGTCGCCCTGTCCGCGCGCGGCGAGACGGCGGATGAAATCGCAGGCGCGGCGCGGGCGCTTCGGGCGCGGCTGATCCCGATTGATGCTCCCGAAGGCGCAATCGACGTCTGCGGCACCGGGGGTGACGGGCACCACACCTTGAACGTCTCGACCGCCGTCAGCCTCGTGGTCGCAGCCTGCGGCGTGCCGGTCGCCAAGCACGGCAACCGTGCGGCATCCTCAAAGGCGGGCGCAGCGGACACGCTGGAGGCGCTGGGCCTCGATATGGATGCAGCCGGGCGCACGGCGGAAAAGACGCTCGCCGAAATCGGCATCTGCTTCCTGTTCGCCAAGAACCACCACCCGGCAATGGCCCGCATCCAGCCCATCCGGGTGGCGATCGGCCAGCGCACGATCTTCAACCTGATGGGCCCGCTCTCGAACCCGGCAGGCGTGACCAGCCAGCTGATCGGCATCGCCCGGCCCGCCTACGTCCCGATCTATGCCGGCGCGATGGCGCGGCTGGGTACGGGCAAGTCGCTGATCGTTTCGGGCGATGAGGGGCTCGACGAATTGAGCCTTGCAGGTGGCAATGAAGTCGCGGTGGTCGCCGGCCATGCCTTCACCATGGAGCGCCTCGATTGCAGCGCGGCAGGCCTTCCCCATGCGCCGATCGAAGCGATCCGGGGCGATGATGCGCGGCACAATGCCGCCGCCTTGAAAGCCCTGCTGATCGGCACCCCCGGCCCTTACCGCGATGCGGTGCTGTTCAACGCGGCTGGCGCGCTGAGCGTCGCAGGGCGCGGGGAAAGCTGGCCCGAACGCGCCGCGATGGCCGCCGAGGCGCTCGATTGCGGCGCGGCGCTCGCGCTGCTCGACAAGTGGATCGCCTTGGCTAAGTGAGTGCAATGAACAAGCTCGAAGAAATCTGCGCCACCAAGCGTGAGGAAGTCGCCGCCCGCAAGGCCGCCACCAGCACCGCCGCGCTCGAAGCCGCCGCCGCCGTGCAAACGCCCCCGCGCGGGTTCGAGGCCGCCCTGCGCGCCCGCGCCGCCATCGGCTATGCCCTGATTGCCGAGATCAAGAAGGCCAGCCCCTCCAAGGGGCTCATCCGCGCTGACTTCCACCCCGCCGCCCACGCGCAGGCCTATGAAGCAGGCGGCGCCGCGTGCCTTTCTGTCCTCACCGACGCGCCCTATTTTCAGGGGCATGAGGATTACCTCATCGCCGCCCGCGCCGCCTGCGCCCTGCCGGTGCTGCGCAAGGATTTCATGGTCGATCCCTGGCAGTGCTTTGAAGCCCGCGCCATCGGGGCCGATGCGATCCTGATCATCGTCGCCGCGCTCGCCGACGCGCAGATGGCCGAAATCGAAGCAGCGGCCCAGCAATACGGCATGGATGTGCTGGTCGAAGTCCACGACGAGGCCGAGCTGGAACGCGCCGCGCAGCGGCTCCAGTCGCGCCTGATCGGGGTCAACAACCGCGATCTCAAGACCTTCACCACCAGCCTTGCCGTCACCGAACGCCTCGCCCCGCTGGCGCCTGAAGGCACGCTGCTGGTGGGCGAGAGCGGCATCAACACCCACGCCGATTGCCAGCGCCTTGAAACCGCAGGCGTGCGCACCTTCCTGGTCGGCGAAAGCCTGATGCGGCAGGCCGATGTCGCCGCTGCCACCCGCGCCCTGCTTGAAGGCACGGCCTGATCAAACCGCTGGCTGTCCTACGGGGAGAAAATCGGGCAAGACTGCTGCCATGATTGTCTCCCGCATCCCTTTCCGCCCGCGCACCTGTACGGCCCGCCCACAGCCGGGTTTTCTGTTTCAGGACTGTGTCTCATGTGTCTCCAATATGGGGCTTCAGCAAGGAAAGGGGTGCGCAGGATGAACGAAGGGGCGGGACGACTCACCCATCTCGACGATGCTGGCGCTGCGCACATGGTCGATGTTGGCGGCAAGCCTGCAACCGCCCGCCGCGCTGTCGCATCGGGGCGGATCACCATGTCGGCAACAGCGCTCGAAGCGATCCGGGCGGGCAATGCTCCCAAGGGCGATGTGCTGGGCACGGCGCGGATTGCCGGGATCATGGCGGCCAAGCGCACCGGCGAGCTGATCCCGCTGTGCCACCCGCTCGGGCTGGAGGCGGTGAACGTCGATTTCGCCTATGAAGACGGCGCCATCCGCGCCACGGCCACCGCCTCGCTGACGGGCAAGACCGGCGTGGAAATGGAAGCAATGACAGCTGCTTCCATCGCCCTGCTCACAATCTATGACATGGCCAAGGCCATCGACAAGGGCATGGTGATCGAAGGCGTGCGCCTGATCGCCAAGACCGGCGGCAAATCCGGCGACTGGAGCGCCCCGCCCGAGCCCGGCGCATGACCGCGCCGCTCGGCCTTGAAGAAGCGCAGGCCCGCCTGCTGGCCCTGGTCCCGCAGTTGCCCTCCGAAACGCTCCACGCCGAGGCTGCTATCGGGCGCTTTCTCGCCGAAGACCTGCGCGCCGCCCGCACCCAGCCCCCGGCTGACCTTTCAGCGATGGACGGCTATGCCCTCGCGCCCGGCAGCGGTCCCTGGCAGCTGGTGGGCGAAAGCCGGGCCGGGGCGCCCTTTCGCGATGTCCTTGCCGAAAACCAGTGCATCCGCATTTCAACCGGCGCCATCGTGGCCCCCGGCGCGGACCGTGTGCTGTTGCAGGAAGATGCGGTGCACGAGGCAGGCATCGTCACCGCCGCCGAAATGCCGCCCCCCGGCCGTCATATCCGCGCGCGCGGGTTCGATTTCCATGAAGGCGATCTGCTGCTGGCACGCGGCGCCCGGCTGACCCCGGCGGCGCTGGCGCTGGTGCTGGCGGGCGGCCACGCGCAGGGGGTGACCCCGCGCCAGCTGCGTGTGGCGGGGGTGGGTTCGGGCGGCGAGCCCAGCGCAGGACCCGCCGCACTCCCCCCCCCACCAAAACCCCCCCCGCAAACCCCCGACGGACGCCGCCAGGCTGGGGCCCCCCCGCCGCCCCGGCCACCGGGCCCGCCCCCGCCCCCCGGGACCCCCCCCGGCG
>JAGKSZ010000009.1 GCA_018991295.1 Porphyrobacter sp.
CGGTGGGCGCGGCGCTCGCGGGGCAGCGGCCGATTGCCGAAATCATGCTGATGAACTTCGTCGGCGTGTGCATGGACCAGATCGTCAACCACGCCGCCAAGCTGCGTTTCATGAGCGGCGGGCAGACCCCGTGCCCGATGGTGATCCGCACCACCACCGGGGTCGGCGTCGGCTTTGGCGGGCAGCACTCGGACATGCTGGAGGCGTGGTTTGCTCACGTAGCGGGGATTCATGTCGTGACGCCTTCGAACCCCGCCGACGCACGCGGGCTGATGCGGGCGAGCATCGACGCCAATGACCCGGTGATCTTCATCGAGAACATCCTGTGCTACGGCCTCAAGGCGGAAGACCCCGGCCCGGGTTACCGCGTGCCATTGGGCAAGGCGGCGATTGCGCGTGAAGGCACCGATATCTCGATCATCACTTATGGCCGCACCGTGCTGGATGCGCTGGCCGTGGCCGATGATCTGGCCAAGGAAGGCATCAGCGTCGAGGTCGTCGATCTGCGCACAATCGCCCCCTATGACGAGGCGACCGTGCTGGCATCGGTCCGCAAGACCGGCCGCGCGCTGACCCTGCATGAAGCCGTGCGCCCCTTCGGCACCGGCGCGGAAATCGCTGCGAACATTCAGGAAAAGTGCTGGGACAGCCTCAAGGGCCCCGTCCGCCGCGTGGGCGGGACGTTCTCGGCCGTGCCCTTCGCCAGCCACCTTGAACAGGCGTGGATCCCGAACAAGGGCCAGATCATCGAACAGATCAAAGCAAGCGTTGGTAAGCTTTAGGGGGCAAACTCTGATGGCCACTGAAATCCGCATTCCCAAGCTCGGCATGAGCGCGGTTGAAATGACCCTTGTCGAATGGATGTTCGGTGATGGCGAACGCGTCGAGAAGGGTGACATCATCTACACCGTCGAAACCGACAAGAGCACCACCGAGATCGAGGCGCAAGCCAGCGGGATCATCCATCCGACGGGTGAGGAAGGCGCGGTCTACAAGGTGGGTGATCTGATCGGGGCTATCGAGGAGTGAAAACTCCGCGGGAGTTGCTCGCCAACGTCTACGCCACCGCCGGCACCCGCGACTGGGCGGCGGTGGAGGCGCTGATCCACCCCGATTTCGTGCTCTACGAGGCGAATTCGCTCCCCTTCGCGGGCGAATGGCGGGGCAAGGACGCGCTGCAACGCTGTGCTGCGGCGGTGTATGGCACCTGGGCCGATACCCGCCTCGAAATGCTCGATTGCACCGGGGGTGACGCCTGGGCGGTGATGGTGATCCGCCTTACCATGCATCCCAAGGATGGCTCTGCGCCCTTCACCCAGACGATCTGCGAGGCGGGATGCTTTGAAGACGGGCTGCTGCGCGAGCTTCGCATCCACTACTTCGACGCCGCCGAGGTCGCCGCCAGGGCCTGAGCGGAACTGCATTCGCTTGATTAACCTTATATAGAACAATGTTAAATAACGCGTGAGGCGACGGACCGGTTGCGTCCGGCGGCCCCGTGGCTGCTGGCGTGCCGGGACCGAAATCTTCGGACACGAGACCACCCGGCCGCAACGCGATGACCCCAAGCCAAGCCTCTTTCCGCCCCTCGGGCCTTATCGGCCACACCGGCTTTGTCGGCGGGGCGCTGCTGCGTCAGACCACTTTTGATGCGTGCTACAACAGCAGCAACATAGCCGCGATTGATGGCCGTGCGTTCTCTACCCTGGTCTGCGCCGCGGCGCCGGGTTCGATGATCGAAGCCAACCGCGCGCCCGATCGGGACAGGGCCCGGATCGAGGCGCTGATCGCACGGCTCGAAACCGTGCAGGCGGATCGCTTCGTGCTCATTTCCTCGATCGCGGTGCTCGCGGATTTCGCTGGCGGCGCTGATGAAGGCACCGCCGCCTTTCAGCAGGATCTGGCTTATGGCCGCCACCGGCGGATGCTGGAGGCCTTTGTCGAATCGCGCTTTCCGGCCCACCTGATCGTCCGCCTGCCCGCCCTGCTTGGCGAAGGCCTGCGCAAGAATTTCCTGTTCGATGTCCTCAACCCGGTGCCCGCGATGCTGATGCCCGAGCGGCTGGACCAGATCGTGGCGCAGCTCGATCACGAACGAGCGCAATGGTTCGCCGCGCTCTATGCGCCCGATCCGGTGACGGGGTTGCTGACGCTTGATCGTGCCCGCCTCAACGCCGATCCGCGGCGGGGCGGGATCGAGCACGCGCTGGCAACGCTGGGTGCAACGGCGCTGCACTTTCACCACCCGGATACCACGTACCAATATTACCCGATCGACCGGCTGCGGCAGGATATCGGGATCGCGCTGGCAGCGGGGCTGACCCATCTGCACCTTGCGCCTGAGCCGTTGAAGGCTGGCGACATCTACGAATGTTTCGAACCCATCGGGATGCCGTCAACGCCTGCGCGCATCCACCATGAGGATATGCGCACCCGCCACGCCGCCTTGTGGGGCGCTGCGGGCCCCTATCAGTTCTCTGCCGCCCAGACGCTTGCTGCACTCACCGCCTTTTTCGACAGCCAGAGGCGGCCCCGATCATGACGCACGCCTTCACACTGGCCATGTCCAATATCGCCTGGTCGCCTGCCGAACGGCTGGAGGCCTATGCGATCCTGAATGAGGCGGGCTTCACCGGCCTTGAAATCGCGCCTGCGCTGTTCTTTCCCGATGCCGAGGATGCCTTCTTGCCCGATGCCGCCAGCATCGCCCGGGCGCTGGCCGAGACGGACGCTGCGGGCCTTGCGCTTGTCTCGATGCAATCGCTGCTGTTCGGCGTGGCAGGCGCTGCGCTGTTCGAGGGGCCAGAGGCGCGTGCGGTGTTCGAACGGGCCATGCACCGCGCCATCGCGCTGGCCGGGCGGCTGGGCATTGCCAACCTCGTGTTCGGATCGCCCCAGCAACGCCGGGTGCCCGAAGGCATGGCGATGGAACAGGCGCTGGCCGAAGGCGCAGAGGTGTTCCGCCGCCTTGGGGATGCCGCTGCGGCAGCCGGCACCCGGATTGCCATCGAAGCCAATCCGGCGGCCTATGGTACCAATTTCTGCACCACGCTGGATGCCGCGCTGGCGTTCATCGCGCAGGTCGGTCACCCCGCAATCGCGGCCCACCTTGATCTGGGCGCCATGCACATGAATGGCGATTTTGCCGGCGTGCCGGCGCGCCTGCCCGATCTTGCCCCGCGCCTTTCCCATGTTCATGTCAGCGAGCCGCAGCTGGCCCCCGCGCCTGCCGATCCGGCGCTGCTGGCCCCGATCCTCAAGGGCCTCAGTGCGGCCGGATATGCCCGCGCCGTCTCGGTCGAAATGAAACGCGCCCCCGATGGCCTTGGCGCTGTGCGCCGCGCAGTTGCAGGGCTGGTTGCAGCGCGCGACATGATGGAGACCGCCCATGCATGAGCCCCGCTCCGGCGCATTCCGCAAGCCGCGCGAAGATGTCGTTGTCTCGGTCTGCTTTTCCGAACTGTCGGCCAGCCCCGCCACTTTTGACGCGCTGCGCGCCATCGCTGCCACGCTCGATGCCGCCTACCGCTTCCGCGAGATCATTCTGGTGGTGGACGAGCGTGAGCGCGCGGCGTTCCTCGATGTGGTCAGGCAGGTGCCCAACACCCGCCTGTTCGTGGTGCGCAGCGGGACCGAATATTATGATCGCCGCGTGATCGCCGCCGAAGAGGCGATCGGGGATCTGGTGGTGATCGGCCACCTTGAAGAAGTCGCCGCGCTCGATGTGCCCGCATTCCTCGATTATGCCGAGGCCGAAGGCGCGGTGACGATGGTCTATCGTCCCGCCCGACCGCCGTTCAAGCGGCTGGCGGCATGGCCCTTCATCGCGCTTGGCAAGCTGGCCGGGTTCAATGTCGATCCGTTCGAATGGCAAACCATCGCCGTGCCGCGCACGCTGCTCAATCTGCTGCTGGCGCATGACGAGCCGCGCCTTGCGCTGCGCTTTCCCCCGCGCGATCCGCGCCTGCCGCGCGAATGGATGCGCACCGAAGCGAACGTGGCCAGCCGCACCGCCTTCATGGGGCTGGGGCGCAGGCTGGCGCTGTTCCAGACGCTGCTGGTCTATCTGACTCCGATGATCCTGACGGTGGTGTCGGTGTCTTCGGCCCTGCTGGCGCTGGTGGGCCTGGCCTATGGCGCGTGGATCGTGGGCGCGGTGCTGCTGGTGGAGCATCTTGCACCGGGCTGGCTGACGACCAATGCGATGCTGGCGGTCAGCGCCACCTTCATGGGGGTTTCGACCCTCGGGCTCAGTCTGGGCCTGCAACATCTGCTCAAGCAGCAGCGGCGGCTGAAGACCGATCTGGTGCCCGAAGAGGTCAACCGCATCGATCTGTTCCAGCAGGTCGCCTTCGATCTCAACGTGGTGCTGGAAAGCGATACGCCGCCCTCCACGCCGCGTCCGCCATCAGGGCCGGAGGGGTGATGAGCGAGGGTCGCACACCTTACGATTACATCATTATCGGCGGCGGCTTTTATGGCTGCTGCCTGGCGCTCTATCTGCGCTCGATCTCGTCCCGCGTCTTGCTGGTGGAGGCGGGCGAGGGCCTGATGGACCGTGCCTCGCGGGTCAATCAGGCGCGGGTGCATACTGGCTTCCACTATCCGCGCAGCGCTGCCACAGCGGTCAAATCGATGCTGCTGCACCGCCGCTTTCTTGCAGATTTCCCCGAGGCGGTGGTGGACGATTTCCAGATGCTTTACGCCATCGCACGGCGGCGTTCGAAGGTCACGGCCAAGAAATTCCACCGCATGTTCCGCGATATGGGCGCGCCCATCGAAGTGGCGGGGTCGGGGCACCGCGCGCTGTTCAATCCCGACATGGTGGAAGATGTCTTTGCCTGCCATGAAGTCGCCTTCGATCACAAGATCCTCGGGCAGCTGGTGGCCAGCCGGCTGGCGGCAGCCGGTATTGAGGTGCGGCTGGCGACTGAGGTGATCGGCCTTGTCGATCACCCGAGCGGGGTGGTGGCGCAGCTGTCGGATGGCAGCGAGATGTCCGCCCGCTTCGCCTTCAACATCACCTATGCGCAGATCAACGCGGTGCTGGCCAAGGCAGGCCTGCCGCCCGCGCGCCTCAAGCACGAAATCGCGGAACTGGCCCTGATCGAACCCCCGCGCGAGCTGGAGCGGATTGGCGTCACGGTGATGGACGGGCCGTTCTTTTCGGCCATGCCTTACCCTGCCGAGGGGCTCTATTCGCTCACCCATGTGCGCTATACCCCGCATGACAGCTGGGCCGACAATGCTGCCTTGCGCGATCCCTATGCGCATTTTGCCGCGCTGGAGCCGGACAGCCGCTATGCCTTCATGCTGCGCGATGCGCAGTTCTATCTGCCCTGCCTTGCAGGCGCGCAATATCGCCGCTCGATCTATGAGGTGAAGACCGTTCTCATCAAGAACGAGGGCGATGACGGGCGGCCGATCCTCTACCACCGCAGCCCGCAGGCCAGCCGGGTGATTTCGGTGCTGGGCGGCAAGATCGACAATATCTACGACCTGTTCGAAGCGGTGAAGGGCAGCGGCGGAGAATTCGCCGCGCTCGATCCCGTGCATGTGTTCGGGCGGGTCCATGCCTGAGTATCTGCCATTGCAAGGGCGCCCGCGCGGCTTTGCCGCGCTTGCGGGGGTATTTGTGCTGCTGGCCGGGTTGCGCGCCGCGCTGCTGCTGCACGAACACAGCCTCAATTCGATCGACGGGGCGCTGCAGACGTGGTTTGCGCTCGACCATTTCGGGCGGGGTGAACAGCTGGGGACGGCGTTCCAGTCCTATCTCGGGATTACCATGGTGCTGGCGCTGCTGCCGCTGTTTGCGGTGGGCGGCAAGACGCTGTTCGCCTCGACGCTGGCGGCCTACACGCTGGTCTTGGCGGGGGCCCCTGCCTCTAGCTATGCCTGCGCGTGGCTGATCCGCCCGATCCCGCCCGCAAGGCGCTGGCAAGCGGCCTTGGTGCTGCTTTTCCTGTTCTATTATGCTGGCGCAATGGCCGGCAAGGCGGCGGGGCTGACATGGCCCGCGACGCTCGATCCGGGCGTCTCGCTGCGGCCTTTGCGCGGGGCGCTGCCATTCCTTGTGCTGCCGTTCTTCGTGGTCTTGGTGCGCCGGGTGGTGCTGGAGGGCCGCGCCGTGGCGGGCGGGTTGCCGCTTGGCCTCGTTACTGGGGCAGGGCTGCTGTGGTCGAATGATGCGGGGATCCCGCTGGTGATCGCTCTTGCCACCGCGCTGGTGCTGGCG
Organism: Porphyrobacter sp.; assembly: GCA_018991295.1. Taxonomy (GTDB): domain Bacteria; phylum Pseudomonadota; class Alphaproteobacteria; order Sphingomonadales; family Sphingomonadaceae; genus Erythrobacter. The sequence continues at coordinate 6,236 of JAGKSZ010000009.1, forward strand.
CTGTGGCCGCGCCCAGCCCTGCTGTTGCGGACGCTGGCAGCCTTCGCACCTGGCGTCATGGCGTCAGCCGGAGCGATCCTGCTGGCGGTAACCCACGGTGCGCCGGGGCCGTGGCTGCAATACAACTTTCGCGATGTGCCGGGCGACCAGTTCTGGTTTTTCGGCCCGTGGGAGCGCAGCACCCGCATCCTCTCGCCCGCTGACTTGCCGCAGATCCTTGCCCATGCCGATCCGCTGTCCGCGCTGAGCCTTGTGGTGCTGGCCGCCAGCGTGGCCTTTGCCGCGCTCCAGCGCCTGCGCGCACGCAGCGCGCCGGTGCGGGGGAGCGCCTTCGTGTTCGTGGGGGCGAGCCTGCTTGGCACGGCGCTGCTCCCGCAGATCGGCGGGCATGTCGGGGCAGAGTATAATGGCATCACCTTTGTGGCTGGCATCTGCGCGCCGCTGATCGTCATGCCCGCCCGGATGTGGCGGCGGGCGAGAGGATTGCTGCGGCTTGTCGGGCCGAGCAGGCTTGCGGTTCTCACCGGGGCTGCGGCGCTGGCGATGACGGGAAGCGAGGCTGCCCGGCTTGCCGCCTCGCCTGCCCGCGCCGAGCGCACCGCCTATGACCGCGCACTGGGCTTCTTCGTCACCCCGGCCCATGCCCGTGATCTTGCCGCGATGCGGCGGCTGACAGCGGCGTGGGAGGCGGCGGGCGTGCCGCAAAACCGCCGGTTGCTGTCGGCCTATACCTCCCCGCTCGATATTGCCGCAGCGGCCCGCAGCCCCGCCGATGTCGGATCGCTGATCCACGCGCTGGGGCCGGACAAGCGTGCTGCCTTCACCGCGCTGGTGGCACAGCGGCAGGTTGCCGCCGTCACCACCATCGCGCCCGATTACAGCGGGTGGGAGGGGTGGATCACCCGCGCGGGCTGGCCGTTTTTCCGGGCGCTGCGGGAAAATTACACGCCCCTTGCGCGGGGCGATCAGCAAGTCTTGTGGGTGCGCGGTGAGGGCAGGCGCGGCGCAGCTCTACCTCCCGCCTCCTGCCGCATCGCAGAGCGCGGGCCGGGGCGGATGGTGCTCGAAGTCAGCGCCGCCATGCCCGGCACCGCCTCGGTCAGTGTCACCCGCCAGCCGCCCTTTGCAACGGGCCGCGGCGCGATGCTGACAGTCAGCGAGGATTCGCCCGATACCGTGAACACCGCCGACCGCTGGGCCGATTTCCCCCGCTATGGCATTGCCAATGCCCCCGCGCTGGAGCTGATGGCGCCGCTCGCGCCGGAGCGCGTGACCCGCTTGACGCTGGAAATGCTGGACGGGTCGGCGATCGGTACCGCCACCTGCACCGCCACCGTCCTGCCCGAGATCGACTTCGCCGCGCTCCCCGCCCTTCCCGAAGGCATTGCCCGCCATCTGGAAAGGGGTGCGCCATGAGCGAGCTTATCCGCTTCCTTGCGGTGACGGTGCTGGGGGTGATCCTCGACCTTGCCATTGCCTTTGCGCTCCACACTTACGCAGGCGCGGCGCTGTGGCTGGCGGCCGCGATCGGCTTCACACTGGCGGCGGGGGCGAATTACGTCATCCATCAGACCTGGAGTTTCCGCAGCGGCCCGCTCTCGCTGAGGCGCGCGGCGCTTTATGGCGCGGTGGCGCTGCTGACGCTGGCGGTGAGGGTGGGGATTGTCGCCCTGCTGGATGCCGCGCTTCCCGCTGCATGGCCGCTGGCGATCCTTGTTGCCGGGGCAGGGGGATCGTTCGTGGTCAACTTCGTCCTGTCCAAGTTCGTGGTGTTCGCGCCCACGCCAGCGGGGGAGGCGCGATGACCATGCAGCAGCCCGCCATCCTCGATGATGCCGCGTGGGAGGTGCCCGCGCACGTCGTCGCGCTTTACGCTCCGCGCCGCCACGCCCATGCCCTTGTCATTCCCGTTATCAACGAGGGCGCGCGTATCCGCGGCCAGCTTGCCCGCATCGCGGCAGCGGGCCTGCCGGTCGATGTGGTGATCGCTGACGGGGGATCGACCGATGGTTCGCTCGATCCGGATTTCGTGCGCGAGGCAGGCGTGCGCGCCGTGCTGACCAAGACCGGCTCCGGCAAGCTCTCCGCGCAGCTGCGCATGGCTTACGCATGGTGCCTGCGGCAGGGCTATGCAGGGATCGTCACCATCGACGGCAACGGCAAGGACGGGGTCGAGGCGGTCGCCGCCATGGTCGCCAAGCTGGAGGAAGGCTGCGACTATGTGCAAGGTTCGCGCTATCTGCCGGGCGGCGCGGCACAGAACACGCCGCTCGAACGCACCATCGCCAACCGCCTCATTCACGCCCCGATGCTCAGCATCGCTGGCAGGCACTGGTTCACTGACACCACCAACGGCTTTCGCGCCTATTCGGCGCGCTATCTGACGCACCGGGATGTGCAGCCGTTCCGCGAGGTGTTTTCGGTTTACAACCTGTTGTTCTACCTCACCGTGCGCGCCGGGCAGCTGGGCCTCAGGGTCGCCCATGTGCCGGTGGAGCGCCGCTATCCCGACGATGGCAAGGTGCCGACCAAGATCGGCGGATTTTCCTCCAAGCTGGCGCTCCTGAAGGAGACTTTCGTGGCCGCAACCGGCGGCTACACGCCCGATGAGGCCGCGCGCCGGGCGGGGTGGCTGTGGCCCGTGGCGGTGCTGTGCGCGCTGCTGGCGGCGCTGCTCGCAGGCGTGGTGGCCGCGCCGCCCTATTCGCCCGATTCCTGGGCGCTGTGGGAGCTTTCGCAGACGGTTTTCAGCGATTTCTACCGCTTCCCCCACTGGCGCAGCTTTGCCAGCGACATCCCCTATTCCGCGAGCTTCCCGCCGCTCACGCCGGTGCTGATGGCCTGCATTGACGCGGCGTTCGGAACGGGTCCGCGCACCGGGCTCTATCTTGCCTTTGCCGCCTTTGCCGCCTTCGCGCTGGTGTCCGAACGGATCGGCAGAGCCGTGACCGGCGCCCCCTGGCTCGGGCTTGGGGCCGCGCTGGTGCTGCTGACCGGGCCCAACATGCTGCTGATCGACATCGCGGCGGGGCGCACCATCGGCTTGCAAATGCTGCTTTATGCGCTGGTGCTGCTGGGGCTGGTGAGGGGCGCGGGAATCACCTTTGCGCGGGCTGGGTTGATCGGGCTGGTGGCTGGGCTTGCGGTGCTCAACCGGTTTGATGCGGTGCTCTTGCCGGTGCCGGTGGCCCTGATGGTGGGGTGGCTGACCCGTTCTCCGGGCAAAGGCATGGCCGCACTGGTGGCTGCGCTGGTCGCGGCTTCGCCGTGGATCGCTTTTTCGCTCGCGACCTTCGGCACGCCCTTTGCGACCGACAATGCCGGGATTGCCGCCGCAATTGATCCGCGTGCCTATGTCACGGATTGGTGGCCGGGCCCGCAGCCGACCCTGCACGATGATCTGCTGGCGTGGGCGGGCAAGGTTGCAGGGAACATCGGGGCGCTGGCCTATGTCGCGGCTGGGCTTGCGGCGAGCCTGCTGGGACTGACGGCGGCGGCCTATCTTGCCTTGCCCGCGATGCTGGCATGGCTGGCCGGCACAAAGCAGCGACTTGGCGCGGCGCTGGGCATCCTCGCGGGCTTCGCGCTGCTGACCGGCCTGATGCTCACGCCGCAGGTGCTGACCGGCTACATCGAACAGCGTTACTTCAGCCCGCTGGTCTGGTCGGCGCTGCTTGCGGCGGCGTGCTGGGGCATCGCGCAAGGCCGCGCCCTGTGCCAGCGGATTGCCTTTGCAAGGGCGGCAGGCATGGTGGCGGTACTGGCTGCGGCATGGCTGGCTTTTTCCGCCCCCCGCACCATCACGCCCCCCGATTTTGACCGTCCCGCCGATATCGGCGCTCTCCAGACCTGCCTTGCTGCCAGCCCCGATGCGCGCGTGCTGGTGCTGGGCGATGACAAGCTGGCCGCCCGCGCCGGGGCATTGGGCGGGATCGCAGCGATGATGGCCCCGCGCAACATGGCGCAAGGCCGGCTCGATGCGGCAGGCAGCCGCGCCTTTGCGGCGCGCTTTGCTGTCACCCATGCCCTTGCCGCCGATCCGGCGCGCTCCGGCTGGATTGCGGCGACCTTCCCCGCCGCTGCCCGCATCCCCGGTTGCCCGCTGCCGCTTTACCGCATCGCCAGCTGAGCCTTGCCCCCTCTCGACCGCCTGCGGAGAATGGCGTATTCTCCGCAGCGGGGACGCGGCCATAAAGCCAGACGATCGAAGGGGACGATCCGTTGAAACAGTCGCTTGTCAATCTGCTGCCGCCTGCCACGCTGGCGGCGGTCCTGCTGTTCTGGGGCCTTGCGCCTGCGACATGGGTGGAGCTGCCGTGGATGCTGCCAGCGGTGGGTATCGCCACACTGGTCTTCGTGCAGGGGCTGGAGCTGGTGTTCGAACGCCACGCAGGCTGGCGCATCAACGGCAAGGAGCTGGCGACGGACGCCTTCTATGTCGCCCTCAGCTACACTGCGATCGGCTTTGCCGCCGACGCGCTGATCCATTCCCCGCTGCGGGCGCTGAAGGAAAGCTGGGGGATTGCGACGCCCTGGCTCGCGGATCTGCCCTTTCTGGTGCAGGCGATGATCGTGCTGTTCACCTTCGAGTTCGGCCAGTACTGGATGCACCGGGCGATGCACAACTGGACGCCCCTGTGGCTGACCCATGCCCCGCACCACCACATCACCCAGCTGAACGCGGCCAAGGGCTTTGTCGGCAATCCGGTGGAGCTGTTCCTGATCAGCATCGGCATCACCGCGCTGCTCGATGTCGATCTGAACGCCCTGTTCGCCAGCATTTCGGCAGGCGGTGTGATTGCCACCTATGCCCATGCCAATGTGAAGGCCGATCCGCCGATCTGGTATGGCTTCTTTTTCACCACGATCCGTAACCACTCGCTGCACCACACCGCGCTGTCTTACGAGGACACGCGCTGCAACTACGGCAACAGCGTGATTTTCTGGGACCGGGTGTTCGGCACCTACAAGGAGGGCGAGAGCGAGATCGTCGGTCAGGACGATCGCAAGCGCCTCTCGATCACGGAGCAGTGGCTGTTCCCGCTGCGCCCCTTGCTGGCAAAACGCACCGGCGGCTGAGGGGGAAGGGCGGCGTCAGGCGCGGGCGGAGGCTGAAACCTGCGCCATGCTCCAGGCGCACGCCGCTGCTGCGCCAAGGCCGCGCTGGAAGGCGCTGATCTGCCCGGCAATGCGCGAGGCTGCGGCAAAGTGCGATTGCTGGGCCTGCGCGCTGATGCCGGGGCGCTGTGCCCGCATCAACTCGGTCTGGTGGGCAGCGTATTCTTTCATGATATCCATGAGATATGTCCTTGGCGGGCGGATCAATCGACCATCGCCGCCACCAGTCCGCGCAAGGCACGAGCGGTGAGAAAGGCGTAGGGCGGGGCAGGATGCCCGGTGGGCCGGAGCGGCTCTGATACGGCGTGAAAACGGGGGTTACGGCGCAGGTTTGCGCCCGAAGTGATGCTGTTCATTGGTTCTCTGCTTGCAGCGGTGCGCGCTCCGAATGTCTCGGGCGGGTGCTGCCGGAATGTGATTGCCCGCCCGTAACCGGGCGCCGCCAGCGTTCAGCCGGACGGGGATCGCTGGAGAAAAGCGGGTGCGCCCGCAGGCGGATCCTGCGGTGAGGCTGTGCAGCGTGAAAAGGAAGGCGCGCTGCCGAGCAGGCAGGCAATTTCCGTCGCAAGCGACGCGAAGCAATTTTTATTTAGCAGCTTATTTGAAAATTACAAGCCTGCATCACAGCTTGCGGTGCTGGCGCACCAGTTCCGCCAGCCTGATGCTGGTGCCCGCAAGCCCGGTGCGCGCATGATCCGCCCCCACCGATTTCGCCGTGGCCGCCGCTTCGGCAAACAGCCGCCCGCCGACCGAAATCACCGTCGGGAAATTCCCGGCCGCCTCGCGGCTGTGCTGAACCGTGCTGCGCAACAGATCGATCGCGCCGCTGCGGGACAGGGCTTCGGACAGGCCCAGATCGACCGCATCGGGATGCTGCGCGCGCATCTGATTGGTCAGCGCCTCATCGCTTTCGGGAAAGGCCATGTCGACCTGCCACCCGGCATCGACGAACTGATCCGCCAGCAGCGACGTGCCAAGCATATGCTTTTCCCCCGGCGCGCTGGCCAGAAGGATGCGATAATGGCTGTTGCGGATGGTCTGGGCTGATGGGCTGTAACGCACCGCATGGCCAGCCAGCTGGAGCATCGACAGCGCAATCGTGAGATCGATCTCGCTGCACACATCATCCAGCCATGCATCGCCCAGCGCCCGCGCCGCAGGCTCGATCAGCAGCGAGAGGATCGCATCGCTGGTCCAGCCCTGATCGGCAAAGCCTGCGATGATCGCATTGAGCCGCAGATCATCGGCGTTGAGCGCCAGTTCCACCAGCTGGCTGATATGTTCGGACATCGCCGGCGGGACAGGCGCGACCGGCGAATTCTGGCTCGGCACCAAATCGGCGCGCGCTTCCAGCAGCAGGTCCCATTCGGAAAACAGCCGCGCAGTGGCGATATGTTCGCTCAGCACTTCGATGTGATTGTGGCGGCCATCGCGCTGGATCGAGGCCCACAGCTTGCTGAGCGCGGCAGGCGGGCCTTCGAGCGACTGGAGAAAGCAGCCATCTTCGAACAACAGCATCCCGGTGATCCCGAGACTGCGATTGCGGCCCCGCGCCCGGGCGGCGAGCATATCCAGATCGCGCGCGCTGGGTGTGGCGGTGGCGACGCTCTTATACGTCAGGCACCCGATCCAGTCGATTTCGTCCTGTTGGTCGCCGGATGATCGCGCGCCCATGCTGCTTTCCCCTCAAGAGATGGGGACGCACGGCAATCCGAACGGCGCAAAGCAACCGTGAGGCAGTCCGGCAGACGATCCCCATCCGCCAAATGATTGTCCATCCGGTGAGCGCCTCGCACGAAAGTCGAAAGGGCCCGGGGGCACATGCGAGGATTGCGGAGTTGATTCGTCAGTGTCTGACCGCAGGACGATGCGACAATCATATGGACCGGCGCCAAGGTCAAGCACGAAGGCCCCCGGCACGGCAAACAGCGCCGCGGCAGGCTGAGGCAGGCGCGGGGGCGAACGGCGTGCTTGCTGTTCGCCCCGCGCAAGGATCATCCGCCCTTGCGGCTCGCTTCGGCGGCTTCGATCACGCTCTGGTCCCAGGTCACGCGGGTCTGGGTCTGGGGGTTGAAGCGGTTGTCTTCATACTTTGCGGCAACCGCAGCGGCGATTTCTGCTTCGGTCAGATCATCGCTCGGCTTCAGCGCGAAAACGTCGATCCCGCGGCTGATTTCGGTGCCGTAGATATGGCCCTTGTACCAGTAAACCGACCAGTAGCCGCCCAGCACCATCTGCTTCTTGTCAATCGGGCCGCGGTCGAAATAGGCGATTTCCTTGGGGTTGGCGCTGTCGGTGAAGTCCATCACGGAAAGGCCGCCCTGATACCACGCCTGCGCAAACAGATCGCGGCCCGGCACAGGAATGATCGAGCCATTGTGGGCGACGCAGTTTTCCTTGTCGGATTGCGGCGCGGGCATCTTGTAATGGGCGCGGAACACCAGCTTGCCATCGACGATGTCGTAGATCGCGTTGGCGCCCCAGGTCTTGGGATCGGAGGCCTTGCAGCGCGGCCGCCCGCCGCCGCCCCATTCATCGGTGAAGATCACCTTGGTGCCATCATTGTTGAAGGTGGCCGAGTGCCAATAGGCAAAGCCGGTATCGGTGACGACGTCGATGCGCTTGGGGTTCAGGGGATCGGCAATGTCGAACAGGATGCCGTTGCCCGAACACGCGCCTGCCGCCAGCTTCAGCGCCGGGAACACGGTGATATCGTGGCACTGATCGGTGCGCGAGGTGTTCTGCGTGCCATCGCCATGATCGCCCCCCTTCCACAGGCCTGCGATCTCGCCGGTCTTCTCGTCGGCAAAGACGCGCGGCGATTTGACGATGCGCGATTGCGAGGGATCGGCCAGCGGAATCTCGATCACGTCGATCGAGAACAGCGCGGTGCGGCTGTCGCCCGGCGTGCTGCCGATGCAGCCGGCCAGTTCCTTTTCGTCACGGATGCCGGCCGTGCCCGAATTGTAGACGATCAGGCGCTTGTCATCGGCGCTGACGACCGAGTGCGTGTGGCTGCCCCGGCAGGTCTGCACCGCGCCCACCTGACGCGGCGCCGACAGATCGGAAATGTCGAAGATGCGCAGGCCCCGGAAGCGTTCTTCGTTGACCCGGCCCGGCGCGCCTTCCAGCCCGCAATCGAGCCGGCCGCGGGTCTGTTCGACGCTCATCACGAGGATGTTGCCGACCACCGAGACATCGCCCTGACCGCCGGGGCACACGACGCTGCTTGTCAGGGCAGGCACGCCGTCTGCGCCAAGCTGGTAGATGTTGAACCCGTGGTATGATCCCGCCACCATCACATCGCCAAAGAAGGCCATGTCGGTGTTGGCAAAATCGAGCAGCGGGGAGCGTTCAGCCAGCCTGGTGAGGGTGTCCTCGTCGTCGTCACGCGCGGGCGGGGTGGCGGCGGCAGCGGGCGCGGGGGCGGGGGCGGCCTTGGCGGTCCGGACGGGCTTTGCGGGCTTTGCAGGCTTGGCTTTCTCGCCCTTCTTGTCCTCGTCCTTGCCCTTCTTGGGAGGAATGGGCAGCCGCAGATCGGCGGGGTTGGCGGGGTTGAAGAAGCCCGCCGGCTTGGCGAGGGTGGCGACCTTGATCAGGCCCATGATCGCCTCGCCCGCATTGTCGAAGCCGGCAGCAAGGCCCGAGCGCGGGTCGGTCGAAAGCTTGGCGAGCAGCTTGTCCATCCGGCCGATTTCGGTCCGCTGTTCGCCCCGGACATCGCCGACGAACTGGTACAGGACCGGATCGGCGGCAGTGCCTTCCTGTTCGAGCAGCTTGTCCACCATGTCGAGCGCGCCGTCATGATGCGCGATCATCAGCGTCAGGAACAGGCGGTCGAATTCGGCCCCGGTGGCAGCGGCAAGGGCCTTGAGGTCATCGGGCGAGGCCATGCCCTTCATCATGTGGTGCATGTGTTCGCCGTGGCCCGCCATGGCCGGGTCCTCCACCGGCTCGCCGCGCTCCTTCAGCCAGGTCTGCATGAAGGTGATCTCGTCGGCCTGCGAGGATTCGATGCGGCCGGCGATGGTTTTCAACTCTTCGGTGTTGGTGCGCTCCTTGACCAGCACCGCCATGTCAACCGCCTGCTGGTGGTGGAGGATCATGGCTTGCATGAAGGCGACATCGGCGGGCAGATAGCTCGCCTGGGCCAGCTTGGTCGCCTCCTCGGCGGACAGGGTCTTGCTGGCCTGCCCCGGCGCGCCCGGCTTCACAATTGGCACGGCTTGCGCAAAGGCCAGCCCCGAGCCGGACAGCAACAGGGCGGCAAGGCCGGCGCGCAGTGCGCGGCGGGTGGCGATATCGGTCATGAAACAGTCCCCTTGGATCAAAGCTTGACCGCCAGACTGCCGCGCTCGCCTGCGCAGTCAAGCCCGCCAAATGCCCCGCAAGACGGCAATCGACGAACCTGCAATCCCGGTCGAGCAATGGCTTTGCCGCACGGCAGGTTCGCTTGGCCGCGCCGGTTGCTGCCCCATCGCGGCCTGCGCACCGTTCACCGCACGCGCTCAATTGAGGGCTTGTCGCGGCGAATCGCGTGTGGATAAGTGCAGCATTAATCCCGCTGAAACCCTGTCGGAGTAGCCTGACCCTCATGGCACGCCCCCGTTTCCTTGCCGCCCTGACCGGCCTTGTGGCCTCCTTTGCGGCGATGGCTAGCCCGGCTGCGGCCAATCCCGATGATCTGGCCGCAACCTTCGACAGCACCTTCGGCACGCAGGCCCGCAACCCGCAAAGCTTCGATGCGGTCTATGCCTCGACCTTCGAACAGCGCATCGCCGATCTTGCCAACCCGGCGCTGGGCCGCATCGGCGTTGCCGCGGTTGATCTTGCCACGGGCGAACAGGTCATGGTGCTGGGCGATCAGCTGTTCCCGATGGCATCGACCAGCAAGATCGCGGTGGCTGCGACATTCCTCGAAATGGTCGAACAGGGGCGGTTCTCGCTCACATCCGAATTTCCGCTGATGATGCCGGTGGCCTCGGCCAAGTATTCCTCGGCCAAGGCCCCGGTGCGCCCCGGCCAGTACATGCCGGCGATCGACCTCATCGAGATCATGATCACCCGTTCATCCAACCCTGCGACCGATGCCCTGCTGGCGGCGGTCGGCGGGCCGCAGGCGGTCAACAGCTGGATGGCGCGCAAGGGCATCGCCCCCTTCTCGATCAACCGCGACATCGCCACGCTGGTGCGCGATGATGGCGAATACAACCCGGCCACCACCATCGACCCGCGTGACGCGGCGACCCCGCGCGCGATGGTGCGCCTGCTCGC
>JAGKSZ010000102.1 GCA_018991295.1 Porphyrobacter sp.
ACGACAAAAGGTTTGAGCCAGCGCCCGAGGAATTGACAAAAGGTATCTCAGAAAGATATTATCTGGTTGGTATGGCTGATCGAAAAAGATACCTTAGTTACCCCATGTTGCAGAGGGTCTTTGACGACATTCTTGCCCCTCCTGCTCACGCAAGAAGATGGGTTACAGAGAAACGTCCCTATGAACTTTGGTTTAGTTTTCTTGCGGTTAGCCCGAGCTACGCGCTCGCAGAACGCTTTCGTTCGGGCACAATAACTGAGAAAGAAAAGGCCCAAATTCCCGAAGATTTCGACATAGTTCTTTCAGTGTTCGAGGACCTTGGTCCTGTCAGGGGTATGGCCTTTTCAGACTGGTGGTTGAGGCGAGGTTCCGAGCACATGGGATTTCGCGGGAAGGAGCCCCATGTTGAACTCATTGCCAGGCTCGAGAGCGATGAGCACCGCAAAGACCCCCGACAGGTTTTCGCGAGTTTGAACAGCTTCTTATGGGGAAATTGGTCAGCAGCGGGCGAACAAGACTGTATTCTGCTTGCGCTCCCGACCGGAATGAATAAATCGGATGTAATTCAGCAGGTTAGCTATTATTTTGACCTTGGTCGGCATGTCTCCAAGCCTCTGGTCTTTGAGCCCCCGAAATATACTCTTTGCCGCAGTCGTCAGGACAATGAGAGCCTTAGCCGCTATCTCAAGTTACTTTGGACACGCTGCCTAATCAAAAAACCCCTGTGGTCGGTCGGTTACCTTGCGGGGTTCAGCGAAACCTACACCAAACTGATCCGCTCTCAGCTCGACGCCGGACATCAGCCATCTGCGGATGAAAAGAACAGGATGAAGATCCTCACCAGCCGTGGGCTGCAACGAGTGTTCTTGATAGCTGAGAACGCAGCGCGGGGGAGGTTTCCAACCTATGACGCTTTCCCCGAAGCCATCAGCGCCAAAGATTCTGGTATCTATGATGTTCTCAACTCCGAGCGCCGGTGGGAACAGTTTCCTGAATGGGCGGCATGGCGAGAATCTCTGCTGGCAGGCGCCCCCTTGAGCCAAATTCGGTAGGAATACGAGATATTTGAAAGCAGCACAGCTCCATCAACAAATGGAGTAGGTGATGTCTCATCTTGCAAGATTGAACTTGAAGACCGTGCAGCGGGTGATCGAGAAAGACCCGGTTATCGCCCGGCGGGAGAAGTTGATCGCTGGGATCGCGGAGCAGAAGCTGGTTCTTGAAGCCATGCTTCGCGGCGAAACCTATGCGGTGCCTGTGAAGCGCTGGCGGAACAATGAAGCTGGCGAGCGGATGCAGGTCGAAGACACCAAGCGTATTCGGCCTTGGTGGTTCGAGCAGGACAACGGCTGGTATGTGCAGGTGCGCTATGGCAGTCGCGTGCTCAACATCAGCGGCAAAAGCAATTCGGTCTTCGTGAGCCAGTTGCAGGAAGTGGCTGCTGTGCTGGGCGCCTTCCAAGCTGCTGCTGAAGCTGGCGAATTGGACAAGGCTGTGCTGCTTGCTATGAAGCGAATCAAGCAAGCCGACTAGCCCGCTGCGCCAAGCGGGCAGAGTTTGAAAAAGTTTTGAAAGTGCGATTTACGCGATTTTTCAATCCATTTTTCAAATGGATACAAAGGCACTAGTTAGCGAAGCGTTAAGTTTCTCCGATATCTCGGAAACAGGAAGGGCGGCCCCCGCAAGGGAGCCGCCCTTTTTCTTTGCGCAACGCCCCAGGATCAGCGTTGCAGCAGCAATAGTCCGAAAGACAGGCCGGTTCCGGTCACGAACACCGGCCACGACCAGAAGAACCGCACATCAGCCACCTCGACCAGATGGATCGCAAGGGGGCCCGCGCTGGTCCCCTGCGAACCGATCACCAGCGCAATCGCTGCCGACATGATCGCGCCGAAGGTCAGGGATTTGATCAGATCCATCGCTGTTCCCTCCGCTGAAAAGACGCGCGGCCACAGGGGTCGACGCGGCAAAACAAGGGGTGCAGGCACGCGGGAAGGGCAATCGGGTAATATGCCGCCTCTCGCGTGCCTGCGCCGCCATTGTCACCAATAAAGTCTTAAAGCGGGCGATAGAGAAAGGGTTAAGGCTCAGAGCCTTGAGGTTACCGCTACGCCGCCTGCACCCCGCCCAGCCCTGCGCCTGCCAGCCGCAGTTCTGTCGCGATTACGCCGCCCGGCTCGCAGGTGATCACCCTCCAGCACGCCGGCGAATCCTGCCGCAGTCTCGTGGAAAGCGTGCCCGTGCCGATCATCCGCATGGCGTGCCCGCCAACGCTGCGATGCTGATCGAAGGGGATGTGTACATGACCGGAAATCACTGCGTCCGCCCCTGCCGCTGCCAGCGCGGCAAAGGCTGCATCGCCGCCGATGGTGGGGTTCTGCGGCTTGCCCTCATCGCCCAGCAGCGGGTGATGGGCGATGACGATGATCGTGCGCGGATCGCCGGCATCCTTCAATGCGCGGATCGCGGCAACCGCTGGGCTGAGCGCGGCGGGCTTCACCACCCCGTCGCTCCACGGAAAGCGGGTCTGGGCGCGCACCGTGGTGCGCAGCGGGACCAGCACCACATCCGCGCTTTCAAACCCGTCCGCCACGGCTGCGCGCAAGGCATTGTAGCGGCGGAAGGGATCGGTGAACCGCTCCCACGGGTTGTAATAGGGCATGTCGTGATTGCCCGGCTCCAGCACCACCGGCACGCCCAGCGCCGAGAACCAGTCCCGCGCTGCGGCATATTCCGAATGCTTGGCACGCTGGGTGAGATCGCCGGTGCACACCAGAGCATCGGGCTTTTCCAGCGCGATCGCCTCGGCCACCGCGGCAAGCGCAGCCGGGTCCTCGACCCCGAAGTGGACATCGCTGATGTGAAACAGACGGGTTGGCATGGCTGGCCCTATACCCGCCCCGTCAGAATAAGCCATGCCGCACCGCCATTGACGGCGGTGTAGGCCGCATAGGCATAGGCATAACCCGGCCACCCCTTGACCGAGAGCAGCAGCGCAAAGAACAGCACCGCAAACTCGCTCACCAACGCAGCGCGGCGGGCCAGCGTCTGGCTGGATCGCGGCAGGCGCGCAAACATCGGGTGCCCGTGCCCGAAGACCGCGGCATTGACCGCGAAATTGGCGATTCCGAGCAGGAAGATGATCGTGGTCGCCCAGGTCATACGAGCAGTATGGCGCTGCGCCGGTCGATTGGAAACCGCCATTTGTCGCCCGCATCGCACCATTGGTCATGGGCCCGTCGCGCCTGTCGAGCGGCTGGGGCGGGTTGATCGACATCGGGATGCAGGCCCTGCGGCAGGGGCGTATCTCTCCTGTCAGCAGGACGCCTGACACCCCCCGGATCGGACCCCCGCCCGATCTCAGGCCTCTGCGAGTAGGAGAGTAGAGACATGAAAACCCTTGCGAAAACTCTGGCCCTTGTGGCTGCGACCGCTGGCCTTGCCAGCACCGCCATCACCCCCGCCCTTGCTGGTGAAGCCGAACCGCGCACCGCCAAGGTTTCCTTTGCCGATCTCGATCTGGGCACATCAGCCGGTCAGCGCACGCTCGACAAGCGCATCGAAAAGGCGGCGCGTCAGGTGTGCCGCATGGTCAGCGTCCAGACCGGCACGAAGATCATGGACCGCGATGCACAGACCTGCCTCATCCGCGCCCGCGCCGATGCAAGGCAGCAGGTTGCAGCCCTTGCCAGCACCGAACAGCGCGGCGGTTGAACCGCGCATACGCTTCCCCGCGCCTACCTCAACGTGCGGGGGCTACGGCCCGAACCCTGCCAGTCCCTGGGGTTCGGGCCGTTTTTTGTTTGCGGTTCTTGTTTGGCGGCCGCCTGTCGGTGGCGCAAATCAGCGTCCCGCCATCGCCTTGACGCGCGCCAGATAGGTTCGGCCGATGCGCAGGGCCTCGCCATTGACCAGCTCTGCCGACCACACGCCAAGGCCATCGTGCCGAAGCCCGCGAATGTGATCGCGGCGCAGGATCGTGGAGCGGTGGATGCGGATGAACTGTTCGGGATCAAGCCGCTCCTCCAGCCCGGCGATGGTCTGGAGCAGCAGGTAGGACCGCCCGGCCTCTGGTCCGCCGACGTGCAGGCGAACATAATCGCGCTCGGCATCGATCTGGTGGACTTCGCTCACTGCAATGCGCAGCAGTTCGGAACGGTGCGGCACCCACAGCTCATCGAGATAGCGGCCCGCCTTCTGGCGGCGCTGGCCCCGGCGGGCGACAGCGCGCTCGATCGCGCGCTCCAGCCGATCGGCGGAAACGGGCTTCAACACATAATCGACCGCTTCCAGATCAAACGCCTCCACGGCGAAGTGATCATGCGCGGTAACGAAGATGACCACCGGCGACTGCGGCTGTTCGGCAAAATGCCGCGCCACGCCAAGGCCATCGAGTTCGGGCATGGTCATGTCGAGCAGCACCAGATCGGGCTCAAGCTTTTCGGCAAGGCGCAGTGCAGCCGCGCCATCGCTGGCAGTGCCAACCACCCGCACCTGCGGGATTTCGGCGCAGATTACCTGCACACGCTCCACGGCCAGCGGTTCATCATCGACGATCAGGGTGCGCAGCGCGGCAGCTTCAAGGTCGGCTTCAGGCATGGCGAGGTCTCGACAGTGGGATGCGGATTTCAGTGCAATAGCCACCCGGCACCGGGGTGGAGGCAAAGCCGATATCGGGGCCGAAGCGCGCCTCAAGCCGATCACGCACGTTGGCAAGGCCGATGCCAAAGCCGTGGGTGGTGCCCTGCGGCACGCCCGGGCCATCATCGCCCACGGTGATGACAAGGCGATCGAACTCCTCCCGTGCGCCCACGGTGATGGTGACCGGGCGCGACACCGGAGAGACGGCATATTTCACCGAATTTTCGACCAGCGGTTGCAGGATCATGCCCGGCACGCGGCATTCCTCCAGATCGGCGGGCAGATCAAAAACCGTCACCAAGCGGGTGGGAAAACGCACCGTTTCGATATCGAGATAGAGCTTCTGGAGATCGAACTCGTCACGCAGGGACACATCTGCGGTGGGCTCGGTGGCGAGCGAGTGGCGGTAGAAGCGGCTGATCGTCTGGATCATCTTTTCGGCATTGGCGGCCTTATTGGTCATCACCAGCGCCGAGAGCGAGTTCAGCGTGTTGAACAGGAAATGCGGGTTCACCTGATAACGAAGCGAGCGCAGTTCTGCGGCCTTGGCAGCCGAGCGGAACTGTTCCTCGCGCCGCTGCGCGCTGCGCGCCTGGACGCCGGCGAGCAGCGCGAAATAGGTCGAGGCCCAGGCCAGCAGCAGGAAGTAGCGCCCCAGCGCCACATCCAGCAGCTTGCGCCAGAAATCAGAGGAAGTTTCGGCCGGTTCGATGATGACCGATTGGGTCGCCCCTCCGGCGGCCTGCCCCGCCACCCCGCCCTGCTGCGTGGGCACATCGACCAGCAGATTGCCGCTTTCGTCGCGCCGCAGGTTGAGATTGTTCTTCTGCGCATAGGCCTGTTCCATGGCCGCAGACATGGGCTTGAAGACGAGGTAATTGACCTGCCCGATCGCCAGCGCCACGGGCAGCGCCAGCGCGATCGCGGCAGAAATCTTGAGCCACAGCGGGCGGTTATCGAACAGGCGCAGCAGCAGCCACAAGACCAGCGTCAGCAGCACACCCGCCCCGGTGACAAGCAGGCGCCGCCAGCCGAGTTCGAATTGCAGGCCGAAATCCATCACCATGCTGCGCAGCGTGGTGAGGACAAAATAGGTCGCCCACAGCACGACCATGGAAAACAGCACCGTGCGGAAAGATACGGTGGCGGCAGGCTCGCCGGGGGCGGTATCGCTGAGCGGGTTTGTCGACATTATGCCGATCAGCGATACCGCGCCGGCCCGGTGCTGGCTACCGGGCCGGGCGCAAGTTATCGGGCGGACTCACGCCTTGGTCGAATGATGAACGGCTGTTCACAATCGACCAACGGCGCTTAATCCCTGGGCTTGATCATGTCCGAAGGCACAACCCACTGAGCGAATTGCTCTTCGGTCAGCAGGCCAAGCGCCAGCGCGGACTCCTTGAGCGTGGTCCCTTCGGCATGGGCCTTCTTGGCGATCTTGGCCGCGTTGTCATAGCCGATGTGGGGGTTCAGCGCGGTCACCAGCATCAGGCTTTCGTTCAGAAGCTGGGTGATGCGGGTGGTGTTCGCCTCAATCCCGACCACGCAGTTATCGGTGAAGGCGTGGGAGGCATCCCCGATCAGCTTCATCGATTGCAGCACGTTGTAGATGATCACCGGCTTGAAGACGTTGAGTTCCAGATGCCCGTGCGATCCAGCAACCGTCACCGCGACATGGTTGCCCATCACCTGCGCGCAGACCATCGTCATCGCCTCGCACTGGGTCGGGTTGACCTTGCCCGGCATGATCGAGGAACCGGGTTCGTTGGCAGGCAGGCTCAGCTCGCCAAGGCCCGAACGCGGGCCGGAGCCCAAGAGGCGGATATCATTGGCGATCTTCATCAGGCTGACCGCCAGCACATTCAATGCGCCCGAAATCTCGACCATCGCATCATGCGCGGCGAGGGCTTCGAACTTGTTGGGGGCGGTGACGAAGGGATGGCCGGTTTCGGCAGCGACTTCGGCGGCGAAGGCGACATCGAAGCCGACCTTGGCGTTGATCCCGGTGCCAACAGCCGTGCCGCCCTGCGCCAGTTCGAGCACGCGCGGCAGCGCCGCTTCGATGCGCTTGATCCCGTAACCGACCTGCGCGGCGTAACCGGAAAACTCCTGCCCCAGCGTCATCGGGGTCGCGTCCTGCAAGTGGGTGCGGCCGATCTTGACGATATCGGCAAACTCCTGCGCCTTGGCATCGAGCGCGCCGTGGAGCTTCTTCAGTGCCGGGATCAGATGATCCATCGCCTCCACTGCCGCCGCGATGTGCATGGCGGTGGGGAAGGTGTCGTTGGACGACTGGCCCATGTTGCAGTGATCATTGGGGTGGACCGGGGTCTTGCCGCCCTTGCTGCCGGTGAGAATCTCGTTGGCGCGGCTGGCGATCACTTCATTGGCGTTCATGTTCGACTGGGTGCCAGAACCGGTCTGCCACACCACCAGCGGGAACTGGTCGGCAAGCGTCCCGTCGATCACTTCGCGCGCGGCCTTGACGATCGCCTCGCCGATGCCGGCATCGAGCACGCCCAGCTTCATGTTGGCCTTGGCCGCCGAAAGCTTCTGCACACCCAGCGCGCGCACCAGCGCCGGGGGCATCTTTTCGCCGCCGATCGGGAAGTTGACGATGCTGCGCTGCGTCTGCGCGCCCCAGTGCATGTCTGCCGGAACCGCCACTTCGCCCAGCGAATCGGTTTCGATCCGCACGTCACCGCCGTTTGCTGCCGTCATGTCACTCATCGAAGCCATCCCTCATTAAGTCGATTTGCACCCCACAGGGTTTGGCGCTCCCCTAAGCAGCAGCGAGCGCCGAGGTCAAAGGCGTAAAATCGTGAGGCCGCCGGTGCCACAATCGCGGGCAAAGGCCTTGGAAGCGCGCAGCGCTGCGTTTAAGGAGAGGGTTGACGGACTGTATTACGCACCCAATACAGTTACCCCACAGAGACATGAGCACCATGACCACGATGCCCGATACCGCCATTGCCCGCCGCGCCATGATCGACAGCCAGCTGCGCACCAGCGGCGTGAACGAGGAATATGTGCTGGCCCGGATGCTGGCCGTCCCGCGTGAGGATTTCCTGCCCGAAGGCAAGGCCGCACAGGCCTATATCGACCGGGCGGTGATGCTGGGCGATTCAGGTCACCTTGCCGCGCCGCTGTTCTACGGCAAGCTGCTGCTGGAAGCCGCACCGCGCCCGGCCGACCGCGTGCTGGTGGTGAGCGGGGGCACGGATTACCTCGCCGCGCTGATCGCGCCGCTGGCTGGCACCGTCACGCCAATCACCGCTGGCGAGGCTGCCGCGCTTGCCGGGGCGGGCGAGTATGATCTGATCGTCGTCGATGGTGCGATCGAACAGCTGCCCGATGGGCTGGCAGCAGCGCTGGCTGATGGTGGCCGGATCGTCACCGGCCTCGTGCTGCGGCAGGTCACACGGCTTGCCAGCGGGCGCAAGATCGCAGGGCAGGTGAACCTTGCCACTCTCGAAGATCTCGGCATCCCCGTGCTTGCCGCCTTTGCTGCGCCCAAGAGCTGGACCTTCGCGTGAGCGCAAACGGCGCCTTGATGCGGCTGGCCGGAGCGGCAAGCCTGCTGGCGCTCGCCGCGCCGGCTGCGGCCGACAACCTGCGCGAGGCGCTGGTCAATGCCTATAACACCAATCCAACCCTTCAGTCCGCCCGCGCCACCCAGCGCGCGGTAGACGAGAACGTGCCGATCCAGCGCGCTTCGGGGCTGCCTTCGGTCGATATCACCGCAACCCATATCGAATTCGTCCAGCAATCGGCCAACGCCTTCACCGCGCCTGAACGCAACCTCGGGGTGGTCGCGGCCGTGCTGGTGCCGGTCTATTCGGGCGGCGCGGTGCGCAACGCCATCGCCGCGGCCAAGGAGCGGGTCGAGGCCGGGCAGGCGGACCTGCGCAATTCCGAAAGCACGCTGTTCGCGCAGGTCGTGGCCGCTTACATGGACGTGTTGCGCACCGAGGCGCTGGTGGCGCTGGCAACCAACAATGTCGATGTGCTGCGCACCAATCTTGAAGCGACCAGTGACCGCTTCCAGATCGGCGATCTGACCATCACCGATGTCGCCCAGTCGCGCGCGCGGCTTGCGGTGGCGGAGGGCGATCGGCAATCGGCCGAGGCCAATCTGATCGCCGCACGCGAAACCTATATCCGCCTTGTCGGACAGGCGCCGGACGGGCTTGATGCCCCCCCGCCGCTCCCCGGCCTGCCGGGCACGGTGGGCGAGGCAATCGTCACCGCGCTCGAAAACAACCCCAACCTCGAAGCCGCCAAGCTGCGCGCCGAGGCTGCCGGTTTTGACACCAAGGCCGCAGGCGCGGGACGGCTGCCCACTGTCGGCGTCTTCGTCAACGGCCAGTACAGCGATTTCTACGGCACGCTGGGCGGCCCGGTCGCGGCGAACTTCGCGCAGAGCGAAAAGACCGCCAATGCCGGGGTGCGCGTCACCATCCCGCTGTTTCAGGGTGGGCTGCCCGCCGCCCGCCAGCGTCAGGCCGGTGCCCGCGAAAGCGCGGCGCTGGAGGATGTGATCGCAGCCGAACGCCAGATCATCGCTGAAACCCGGGCCACCTATGCCAACTGGCAGGCGGCCAATGGCGTCATCAAGAGCGCGCAGGCCGCTGTCGAGGCTGCCGAACTCAGCCTTGAGGGCGTGCGTGCGGAAAATTCGATCGGCAATCGCCAGATCCTCGATGTGCTCAACGCCGAACAGGAACTGGTGCAGGCCCGCGCCCAATTGGTGACCGCGCGGCGCAATGCCTATGTCGCCGGATTCAACCTGCTGGCGCTGATGGGCCGGGCCGAAGCGCGCGATCTCAACCTTGATACGGGCGGCGTTCTCTATGATCCGCAGGTCAATGCCGACCGGGTGAGCAGCAAGATGTGGGACTGGGACCGCGATCCCGAACCGGCGGCGAAATCCACCAGCACCGTTGACATTCCCCCCGCCACGGCAACAATCGGCCCGCAATTGCTGCCCGGCGAATGATTGCGGTCCCGATTCGGGACACAGTGGCAGCACCAGACGGGGCGAAGAATGGGCCAGGAAAACGAGGCTTCGGTCGAGGAAATCCTCGAATCGATCAAGAAAGTGATCGCGCGCGACAACCGCGCCGGTGCGCTTGAAGCGCGGCGGCGGCGGATGCTGGTGTCCGACGAACCCGAAGCTGAACCCGCCCCGCTCGCCCGCACCCATCAGGTGCGCGATGCCGAGGACGTGCTCGATCTGAGCGCGATGGAATGCGAGGCCGATATCGAGGCGCCGGTCATGCCGATGGCCGAGTCTGACGAATCGCCCCTGATTGCCGATACCGTGCGCGATGCGATGCAGGAAAACCTCGCCGCTCTCGCCATGCTGGCCGAGCCGCCTGCGCGTCCGCAGATCGTGCGGCAGGGGGAAACCTCGCTTGAGGGCCTGACCCGCGAGCTGCTGCGCCCGATGCTGGCCGAATGGCTGGAAGCGAACCTGCCGGCGATGGTCGAAGGGCTTGTGCAGGCCGAAATCGCCCGGATCGTCGGCAAGCGGCGCTAAGTTCTGGCGCTTCGCGGGCGGGGGGAGTAATCCCGCCGCCATGCGCAATCTCACCCGTTCCGGCGCCCTCGTCGCCGTCGCCGCCGCCCTTGCCGCCAACTTCGTCGCTGCCCCGCTGGCAGCCGAGAACATCGCCAGCCCGGCCGCCCCGCCGATGAGCGCGCAGGATCTGGTGACGCTCCCGCGGCTCGGCGCACCGGCAGTCAATGCGGCAGGCACGCTGGCGGTCTACAGCGTCACCATCACCGATCCCGAGACGCTCAAGCGGCGCCCGACCCATTTCCTCATCGACCTCACCCGGCCGGGCGCTGTCCCGGTCGCGCTCGAAACGGGCATCCGCGCCTCGGACCTTGCCTTTGGCGCCGACGGGCAGATCTACTTCCTCAGCAGCGAACATCCCGATGGCGAAGGCACCGAGCCGCGCGGGCGGGTGTGGCGGGTGAGCATCGGCAAGGATGGCGCGGCGGGCAAGCCGCAGTTGGTCGCAGGGTTTGCGGACACAGGCATTGCCGGGTTCAAGCTTGCCCCTGATGGCAAGGCGATCGCCCTGTGGGGCGAAATCCCGCGCGCCTGCCCGAACTTTGGCTGCGCCGAGGCCAAGCCCGCGCACCTGCCCGGCCCCGGCACCGGGCGGCTCTATGACGGCGCTGACGGGTTCGTGCGCCACTGGGACCGCTGGGCGACGCCCGGTATCCACAACCGCATCTTTGTCTTCCCGATGACCGGCGGCGTGGTTTCGGGTGACGGTGTGCCCGCTGACGGGGTCGACCCCGCTTCCGGGATCACCGCCGACACGCCCACCATGCCCTTTGGCGGGGCCGAGGAACTCGCCTTCGCGCCCGATGGCAAGACGCTCTATTTCACGGCGCGGCTTGCGGACGGCAACGAGCCGGGCTCGACCAATCTCGATATCTATGCCTCGGACCTCTCAGGCGCAGCGCCCCGGCTGCTAACAGCGGCGAACAAGGCGACCGACACCACGCCCGCCGTCTCCCCCGATGGCCGCTATCTCGCATGGCTTGCCATGGAGCGCCCGACTTACGAGGCAGACAAGCTGGCGGTGCAGCTGATGGACCTGAAAACGGGCCAGACGCGCAACCTGACCGGCGACACCGACCTCAGCTTTGCCAGCCTTGCATGGGCCGCCGATGGCAAGCACCTGATCGCCACCGCACAGAAGGTGCTGGATACCCCGGCCTTCCGCATCGACATTGCCACCGGCAAGGTCACCGAATTGAACCTGATGGCCGGGAACGAGGCGCATATCGCCAATCTCGTCCCGCTGCCCAAGGGCGGGGCGCTGTTCACGCGGGATTCGCTGGGTGGCCCTGCCGAACTGTTCCTCTCGGACGGGATGGGGCAGGCCCGCCCGCTGACCGATATCGCCACCACCCGCATGGGCGCCATGGCCAACATCGTCACCCGCCGGTTCAGCTTTGCGGGCGCGAACGGGGATACGGTGTGGGGCCAGATCACCCGGCTTGCCGACCAGAAGGGTCCGATCCCCGCGCTCCTCTATATCCACGGCGGGCCGCAAGGGTCGTTCAACGATAGCTGGTCCAACCGCTGGAACCCGCGGGTCACCGCGTCGCAGGGCTATGCCGTGATCTCGGTCGATTTCCACGGCTCGACCGGATACGGGCAGGCCTTCACCGATGCGATCAACCGCGATTGGGGCGGCGGGCCGCTGGAGGACCTGCAAAAGGGCCTTGAGGCCGCCCTCGCGCTCGACACCCAGATCGACGGCACCCGTGCCTGCGCGATGGGGGCAAGCTACGGCGGCTACATGGTCAACTGGATCGCCGGCCAATGGCCCGACCGCTTCAAGTGCATCGTCCAGCATGACGGCATCTTCGATATGCGTTCGATGTATTATTCGACCGAGGAATTGTGGTTCCCGCGCTGGGACTTCGGCGGTTCGTATGAAGAATCGAAGGACCTCTACGAAAAGTGGAACCCCGCCAACCACGTGGCCAAGTGGAAGACGCCGATGCTGGTGGTCACCGGGCAGCTGGATTTCCGCGTGCCCTACAGCCAAGGCCTGATGAGCTTCACCGCGCTTCAGGAACGCGGCATCCCTTCGCAATTGCTGGTTTTCCCGGATGAAAACCACTGGGTGCTGGGCGCGAAGAACTCGCTGCAATGGCACAATACGGTGTTCGCCTGGCTGGACCGCTGGCTGAAGCAGGACGGCCAATGAGCCGCAAGGAGCTGGAATCCGCGCGCCATTCGCTCGCCAAGCATTTTGGCGACCCGGACAAGGGCACCGCGATCACGCGGCACATCATGCTGTGCGCGCTGTCCGAAAAGCAGAAATGCTGTTCGCGCGAGGCGGGCGAGGAGGCCTGGGGCTTTCTCAAATCACGCCTCAAGGAACTGGGGCTGGTCGGCCCGCAGCGTGACAGCCAAAGCAATCGGGGGCCGGGCGGCGGGGTGCAGCGCACCAAGGCCGATTGCCTGCAGATCTGCGCCGCAGGGCCTGTCGCGGTCGTGTGGCCTGACGGGGTTTGGTATCATTCCTGCTCGCCCACGGTGCTGGAGCGGATCATTCAGGAACACCTGATCGGCGGGGTGCCGGTGGAAGATTTCCGGCTGAAAGCGGACTGATCGGACGAAGGATGCGAGGGGGAACCCTCAGTCCTCTTTCGGGCTCCAGAATTCGTCCTTGCCCGGCATGTGATTGTCGACCGATTCGTCGTGGCCGGTGCCGTTGCTGAGGAACACCAGTCCCATCAATCCCCCGCCCAGCAGCATCGTCAGGCTGATGCCCAGCGCCACCGCGATGTAGAAATGCACCGAAATCATGCCGTTATAGGCAAACAGCAGCCCCATCGCCAAAGCCACGGTCAGCACCGTTGCGGCGAGCAGCCATTTCATGATCTGTCGGTAGCGCGCCCAGGCGTGGGCCGCGTTCACGGGATCATCGAGCGGAGACTTGCGGTTCATGGCGCCCGACATGGCGCGGCGCCTGCCGCATTGCAACGCGCAAAGGCTGCAAGGCCCTGCGCAAGCGATGCAATCAGCGATTCGCCTTTTGCCGGGAATCATGTCACTTTCGCTTGTGGAGAGAGGAGGCCAGTCATGACCATTGCCCGCATCATCGCCCAGCGCGCCCCCGCCGATATCATCGCCTGTGACGTGACCACCCCAGTCTCTGAGGTGGTGCAGACCCTCGCCACCAAACGCATCGGGGCACTGCCGGTGCTGCGCGACGGGCGCGTGGCAGGCATCGTTTCGGAACGCGATGTGATCTACCGCCTTGCCGACCACGGCGGCGCGTGCCTCGATATGCCGGTGGAGCAGATCATGACCTCGCCCGCGGTCACGGTGGAACCGGCGACGACGGTGGACGAGGCATTGAGCATGATGACCCGCCGCCGTTTCCGCCATTTTCCCGTGGTCGAGAACGGCACGCTCATCGCCTTCATCTCGATCGGGGATCTGGTGAAGCACAAGATGGACGAAGTGCAGCACGAGGCTGAGGCGCTGCGCCACTATATTCAGGCCGTGTGACCGCTTGAGAAGCACGCAGGCGCACCCTAGATTAACCCCATGAGCGCCGAACCCCTGATCCTCACCCCTTCCGCTGCCAAGCGGGTGGCCTTCATCGCCTCCAAGCAAGCGCGCCCGGCGATCCTGCGCCTTGCGGTCGAGGGCGGGGGGTGTTCGGGCTTCCAGTACAAGTTCGAACTGGCTGATGGCGCTGATGCGGACGATTCGGTGTCGGAAACCGATGGCGTGAAACTGGTGGTGGATCCGGTCAGCCTCGATCTGATCGCGGGCAGCACGGTGGATTTCGTCGAATCGCTGGGCGGCGCGGCCTTCAAGGTCGAAAACCCGCAAGCCGCCGCCGGATGCGGATGCGGCGCAAGCTTCGGGATCTAGAAAACTCCAGCACCCCCATTCCGTTCGCCCTGAGCTTGT